>NZ_WWFG01000001.1:1732500-1832500 GCF_026127265.1 Nostoc sp. KVJ3 | reverse complement strand
GCAGGCGAGTTGCAGCCTGCGATCTGAACTGAGCTCCGGTTTACGGGATTTGCTTGCATTCGCATGCTTGCTGCCCTCTGTCCGGAGCATTGTAGTACGTGTGTAGCCCAAGGCGTAAGGGGCATGCTGACTTGACGTCATCCCCACCTTCCTCCGGTTTGTCACCGGCAGTCTCTCTAGAGTGCCCAACTTAATGCTGGCAACTAAAAACGAGGGTTGCGCTCGTTGCGGGACTTAACCCAACATCTCACGACACGAGCTGACGACAGCCATGCACCACCTGTGTTCGCGCT
This sequence comes from Nostoc sp. KVJ3, assembly GCF_026127265.1. Lineage (GTDB taxonomy): Bacteria > Cyanobacteriota > Cyanobacteriia > Cyanobacteriales > Nostocaceae > Nostoc. Next base: position 1,832,207 of record NZ_WWFG01000001.1, on the reverse strand, counting down.
CCCGAAGGCACTCTTCCCTTTCAAGAAGATTCGCGACATGTCAAGCCTTGGTAAGGTTCTTCGCGTTGCATCGAATTAAACCACATACTCCACCGCTTGTGCGGGCCCCCGTCAATTCCTTTGAGTTTCACCGTTGCCGGCGTACTCCCCAGGCGGGATACTTAACGCGTTAGCTACGGCACGGCTCGGGTCGATACAAGCCACGCCTAGTATCCATCGTTTACGGCTAGGACTACTGGGGTATCTAATCCCATTCGCTCCCCTAGCTTTCGTCCCTCAGTGTCAGTTACGGCCTAGCAGAGCGCCTTCGCCACCGGTGTTCTTCCTGATCTCTACGCATTTCACCGCTACACCAGGAATTCCCTCTGCCCCGAACGTACTCTAGCTATGTAGTTTCCACTGCTCTTATCTAGTTGAGCTAGACTCTTTAACAGCAGACTTACATTGCCACCTGCGGACGCTTTACGCCCAATCATTCCGGATAACGCTTGCATCCTCCGTATTACCGCGGCTGCTGGCACGGAGTTAGCCGATGCTTATTCCTCAAGTACCGTCATTTTGTTCTTCCCTGAGAAAAGAGGTTTACGACCCAAGAGCCTTCCTCCCTCACGCGGTATTGCTCCGTCAGGCTTTCGCCCATTGCGGAAAATTCCCCACTGCTGCCTCCCGTAGGAGTCTGGGCCGTGTCTCAGTCCCAGTGTGGCTGATCGTCCTCTCAGACCAGCTACTGATCGTCGCCTTGGGAGTCCATTACACTTCCAACTAGCTAATCAGACGCGAGCTCATCTCTAGGCAGTTAACCTTTCACCAATTAAGGCACATCCGGTATTAGCCACCGTTTCCAGTGGTTGTCCCAGACCTAGAGCCAGATTCTCACGCGTTACTCACCCGTCCGCCACTGTGCCCGAAAGCACCGTTCGACTTGCATGTGTTAAGCATACCGCCAGCGTTCATCCTGAGCCAGGATCAAACTCTCCGTTTTGAAGCGTTTGTAAGCTCAATAGCTGCTCTTTTTTAACTTCAGCTTAGTTATCTTTATTTTCTTGACGCAACACACTTGCTGTATAATTGCTTTCAAACTATAATGTTTTCAAGGTTCGGTATCCCACAAAGCGGCGCTTTTCAACGCTCCGCTTCAGGCACTTATTCAATATACCGAACACAACTCCTCATGTCAACTATTTTTCCAAATTTCTTTTGGGAAGGATTTTCTATCGCTATCAAAACCTTTGTGGGTAAGACTTTTAAGCTATATTATTCCTGGTAGTCATTTAGAAAACAATAAATTTGTGAGCAGTTATGCTGTTTTACCGCCTTGGCTGGTTTTAGATTCAATCTTGCGCGGCTGCTTGTTGGAGGATATTGGTAGGGGAGATCGCACAACAAGTGCGCTATTAGTAGAAGATGTGACGCTAGGTAAGGCTTTATGGATAGCTAAAGCTTCAGGAATAATTGCTGGTTTACCAGTTGCAGCTAGGGTATTTCAAATTTTGAATGAAAAAGTCAGCTTTGTGGCGGTTGCGGCTGAAGGTACATGGTGTGAGCCGGGACAGGTGGTAGCTGAAATTCATGGTTCGCTAGATGCGCTACTGATGGGGGAACGAGTTGCTCTGAATTTAGCTATGCACTTGAGTGGGATTGCTACGCTCACTAATATATATATAGAGAAAATTGCTGATTTACCTGCTCAGTTGGTGGATACGCGCAAAACTACACCAGGGCTGAGACTATTGGAAAAGTACGCGACTGCTTTGGGTGGGGCGATTAATCACCGTATGGGGTTGGATGATGCGGTGATGATTAAGGATAATCACATTGCTGCGGCTGGGGGAATTGGAGAAGCTGTTACCCGTATTCGTTCTCGGATTCCTTATCCTTTGACTATAGAGGTAGAGACAGAAAGTTTAGAGCAGGTGAAAGAAGCTTTGCAGCACAATGCTGACATTATTATGTTGGACAATATGCCTGTGGATATGATGCGTGAGGCGATGCAGTTGATTCGCCAGCACGATAGCCGGGTGAAAATTGAAGCTTCGGGGAATGTTACTTTAGAGACGATTCGCGGTATAGCAGAGACAGGTGTTGACTATATTTCTAGCAGTGCCCCGATTACTCAGTCGAAGTGGTTGGATTTGAGTATGAGGATTATACTTTAGATAAAAAAGGTAAATTATTTTAATACAAAGTTGATATAGTGTTACATTTTTTAAGGATAAAATTTTACTAAATATAATCTATAAATACTATTTGAAGTGCGGAATGTGAGAGAAGAATATCAAGCTATATCCTGAATTTATTTCTTAAACTTAGCATCATCGAATTTACTCATAATTATCAAGAGGCAGTCAAGAGTCACTAATTTCTTTAGACCTCTAAGGCTTGAGAATCAGTGGACAATTTTAATTTGTTAGAAGCTACTGGTATCGCCACTTGATGCAAAGGAATCTCAATCCAAAATTCGGTTCCTTTTCCTATTTCTGATTCACATCGTAGTACTCCAGAGTGTCTCTGCACGATAATCTGGTAACTAATTGATAAGCCTAAACCTGTTCCCTGTCCAACAGGTTTAGTGGTAAAAAATGGATCAAATAGTTTCTTTTTAACCTCTTGGGTCATACCTGGGCCATTATCTCCAATTCTTACTAGCACTCGATTATCGCTAACAATCTTAGTACTAATTATAATTTTACTAGGATTGCTCTCAATCTCTTGCGGAGAACGTTGACCATTGCACATATCAAGGGCATCGATCGCATTATTAATTACGTTCATAAACACTTGATTTAATTGTCCTGCATAACACTCTACCAGAGGTAACTTGCCATACTCCTTGATGATTTCAATTTTAGGATGTTCTGGTTTGGCTTTCAATCGATTTTGCAAAATCAGCAGTGTACTATCAATACCTTCATGAATATCAACTTCTTTCATGTCTGCTTCATCTAGATGAGAAAAGGTGCGTAAAGATAAGACAATTTGCTGAATTCGTTTAGATCCCATTTTCATCGAGTTGAGGATTTTGGGTAGGTCATCTAGCATAAATTCCAAATCAATGTCCTCAATTTTTTCCTGAATCTTTTGTCCAGAGTTTGGGAATTCTTCTTGGTAAAGACGTACAATTTCTAGGAGTTGTTGTGTATATTCACTGGCGTGGACGATATTACCAGAGATAAAATTAACGGGGTTATTAATTTCGTGTGCAACTCCTGCTACAAGCTGACCCAAACTAGACATTTTCTCAGTTTGAATCAGTTGAGCTTGAGTGCTTTGGAGTTCTTGTAAGGTTTTATGGAGTTCGGATTCTGCCTGTTTGCGTTCAGAAATTTCTAACTCTAGGCGTTGGTTCATTTGGGTTAATTCAGTGTTTTTCATTAGCGTTTCACGAGATTCAGCTAGCTTCAATGACATATAGTTGAATGACTTAGCAAGGTCTTCTACTTCATCCCCTGTCTGAATATCTAGACGGTAATCTAGGTTTCCATCTGCAATTTCTGCGGTTCCTGCTTGTAATTTTTGTATAGACTTGATAATTGGATGCCAAATCACTATAAATTTTCCAATAAATAGAATTACAATAACTTGCACAACTACAAAGGAGATGATTCTCTGCACTTGATATAGATTTTCTAATTCATTTTCTACCAAGAGATTCTGCTGATTAGCACGTTCAATTAGCTGACTAAGGAATAACTCAATGTCTCTGTCAAAAGAATTGATGGCTCTAAAATATTGCTGAGAATCTGCTAAATAAGTGTCGCTGGAATTCCACTGCGTTAGTTGAGTTGCCAACTGGGTAAGAAACTGGTGACGACGACGAATCACTGAAATCTCCGCAGCATCTGGCATCAAGCTTTCTAACTTGTCGAGGGAGTCTAGAAACTGTTTGGAAGACTTGAGCATTCCTGTATCCTGAGTCTTCAGTAAGATAATATCCTTGAGTTCAATAATTTCAGATTTTAAGGCATTTTCCGCAGTTAGAGAAACTTTGAGAGTTTCGGTGGTTTGATTGCTTTTTTCACGGATAGTCTGCTTGATCTGTTGGACAGCTATAGTATTGCCAATGAGAAGAGCTACTATTAGTCCGACAGACACAATTGAACCTGTAAAAAACTTTGTGGATATTTTCATTTTGCCGGAACAGAAATTAAGTTGAGATATTTTCGGAGTTGCTCAATAGGAGCGTAATCTGAAGGACTAACAAGAGTATATCCGGCTGATTCAGTTCCAATAATATCCTCAAGACCTTCTGGGCTACTAATAAAAGCCTGTTTTAGCCGTTGGATTAACTCAGGTGGCAGTTTTTTGGAAACTACTATTGGGGAATTAGGTATGGGGGCAGATTCCCATAGTATTCTAAATTTTTTGGGTGTTAGTTTGCCGCTTTTTTGCCACTTTAGGTAAGAAGGAATATTAGTTGCTGCGGCATCAACAATATTATCTTCTAGTGCAGCAATACTTTTGCTGTGGCTGCCAGCATAGAGAACTTGAGCAAAATCCCGATTATAATCAATACCTAGTTTTTTGAAAGTTGCCAGTGGCATCAAATAGCCAGAGGTTGATAATTTGTCCACAAAGGCAATGCGTTTACCTTTGAGGTCTTTTAAGGTTTTGATAGAACTGTCTTGTTGGACAATGATACACGCCCGATACCAGGGTTGTCCCGTGTTTTTATCGATGGGAGCAACTAACGGTTCGATTTTAGCACCCCTGTCTACTGCCTCAAGATAGCTTAGAGGCCCAAGATAAGCCATGTCTAGCTTATCTTGAACCAGCCAGTCAATGATTTGCTCGTAATCCTTAGTAATCTGGAAATCTACTGAACTTGCGATCGCATTTTGTACTTTCTCGATCTCTAGTTTTTTATGTCTTCCTTGTACCCCTACTATCTGTGATTGTGATTTAGTATCAACCTGTCGCCCAAGGGATTGCTCCAGGTATTCTTTTAGGGGTTTAATCATCTGTTCTTGCTCTGTCCGATTTTGGGTAGGTAGCACCCCAATTCTTAAAGTCGATAAGTTTTGTTTATTATTGGCTGAAATACCATCGACAACAGACTGATTATTCTCAGATACTTTTCCAGCACAGCCTGTACTCAGTTGCGTCAAGATTACCGCTAAAATCAGAATTCTACTTTTACTGAATAAACGATATCTGGTAATGAGCCACGGTGCTACTAAGCACTTCTCCATAAAATTCAAGTTAAAGATAGATATTACATAGCTCAAAAATTCTAGGACTATAGCTGATCCCAGAAAGCTACTTGCATATTTTGCCCTAAATATTTGCTGAACTTAGGAATTTCTAAGCAATACTTCCACGCTTTCTAGCTTCTTTGTAGGAAGTTCCGACATTTTTTAAACCGGCTTTAATCATTTGTTGTTCTAGAAGGGCAAAGAAACGCGCTCTATCGCCACCTTTTACCACTGCTTGATTGTGCGCTTCAGCGATCGCTACTGGGTAGCCATATCCTTTTTGCACTTGTGCTAGCATCAGTCCCAATGCTTGATCTAGCATGGTTGGATTCTCCGCTACCCATGCGGGAACTTCGATGCGGGCAATTTCAGTACCAACGTGGACATAGCAAAAATAAATGGTTTGATCGCCGTAGAGTTCGAGAATCGGGGAATTACTGCGCCAAAGGGTACTGCGTTGTCCTGGTTTGAGTCTGGTTGCCCAAACAGAAGTATCTCGCAACTGTTCAAAAATTTTACAAGGTACTTTTTCTAGCTGATTTGGGCAATGACTTTTACAGTCCGGTACTGGATGAGGACAAGCCAATAACCGTAAAAAATTCATTGTTTCAATGCTGCGAGAGGCGCTAAGATAACCCATCAGGGGAATTTGAGCATCACGCATTTGCTGCCAAGCTTCCAGGATGGGGGGTAAAATGCGATCGCGCGCGTCCATTGGTAATTGTTCTAAAAACCAGTAAATTAACGAACCATCTACCATTGCCAATGCTGGTGCTTCCCCTTTAGCTGCATAGGCAAGTTCTGCCAAAACCGTTGCTTCTGAAGCAGTACGGCGAAAACTCATCCATTCTTCGGTTCTAATTCCCCACTGCCGAGACATATATAAATCTTCTGGGCGATAAAATACTTCTGGCAAGCTATCAAGTAGCGGATGGCGGTTTTGTCCGTAGTGTAAGACGACTCTGCCAATATTTAAGAGATAACAGTAAGCAATTTCGTGATGGTTGGGGGCAATTTGGGAACCATCAGTAGCAATGACAGTATGAATTTTTGGCGGAACTGGGATATCGATGCAAGTTTCTAGCGGCTCAATTGGGGTAGCATTAGCAAAGAGAATGCGATCGCGCCATTTTTCCTGGCGATCGATTAAATCTTGTTGAGACTCATAAGCATTTTTTAGATGTTGTTGCGCCAATTCTAAACGCTGGCGACTGGCAGCAGCTTCTAAGGTAAGATGCTGACTTAAGCCCTGCATTTGTCGCGCCAGTTTTGTTAGATCGAGCATAAAGGTAAGTGATAAGTTAGGAGTTAGGAGACGCGATTAATCGCGTCTGTACAAGAGTTAGGAGTAGAGATGCGATAATCATGTCTGTACAGGAGTTAGGAGTTTTCCGAATTCTTGATTATTTACCTACATCTTTTATAAATACACATCTCCAGAAATTAAATATGCTTTATTCATAACCCTTGTAGAGTCGTAGCAATGCTACTTCTCTACATTATTTTTCGGGGATATTTAATATATTAAAGCCAAGCAGAAAAATCTCTGGCAAACTGAGACAATGATAACAACTTAATCCGTGTATCATTTTGGGCAGTTTCCCTTTCTGTTTGGGTATTATAGCCCCAATCTGCAAGGAATAGTTTCACATCTTCAAGGTCTGTTTGCTGTTGGACTAACTGCAATGTCTTGAGTCTATCTTCTACAAACCAGAGACTAACTAGCTTGTTTTCTGCTTCTTGCTTTAATTCTCGCAAAATTTCATATTTGGGACGCTTGACTTCTTTTCCAAAAATTGCTGCTGTCGGTAAATTAACTCCTTGTTGTTGCAGCAGCTGCTGTACAAAACGTCCTTCTTTAGTCGTTACAATGTATAGCTTAACTCCACTGTCAAGAGTTAATTTGAGCTTTTCTACTACACCCGGATAAAATCTATGCAGACTTAGCCAACCGTCTAAATCCGTGGTAATCCATTCATCTCTTTGGTTATCTAGTTTCGCAGCAATTTCTCTTGCTTGTAACTTGTCATTTAACAAAAGTTTTGGAGCAATGCTTAACCATTCATGAAGAATTTTCTCATCAGGAGTTCCATCTACTAAGGCTTTGATTAAAAGGGGCATTTCCCAACCTGTTTCAATTACAGGTCGTAGGCGATAGAATCTCAAAGCTAAATCATCTGCTGGTGTGTCGTTAGCTGGCGACCAAATTTCACAGTAGGTACGCCACGCTACCTCAAAATATTCAATTAGTCCGTCGCAAATCACTCCATCAAAGTCCAGGGCTAAAATTGTGGGACTACTTGCGGTCATTGTTTTGAGGATGAAACTGCTGTTGTCAGCTTACCTGACAAATTTAAATTATGCAGTAATTTTTCTGAGTCTTTTAGAATTTATAACTTGCTCCAAAAGGATGATGCATTGTCTAATCTAATTTGATATTGGTAGCTTAACGAGGATCTACAGCAGGTTTTTGATCGACTAAACTAACTTGGTTTTGCTTGACTACTACAGTGATCAGTGGTAAGGAACGCTTTGCTGGGCCATGAATTACTCGACCCTGAGAATCGTATTGAGATCCATGACAAGGACAAATAAAGTGATTTTTCTCAAGATCCCACTCAACTGTACATCCTAAATGGGTACAAGTTGGATTGATAGCGTACTCAGCAATCTTTGGCCCGTCTTGAATGATGAGATAATCAACGCTATTGTCTGGCAAGCCTTTTACAAGAATTGGAATTCCGGGCTTTGCGGTTGTTAATAGTGCATTAGTTTCAATTTGCTTACCGTCTTTGTCTAGTGCCACAGATCCGGGAAGATAATTTTGACAGCGTGAATTCTTTGGATATAGGGAGCAAAGGGTTTCTAGGCTGATCTCATGACCTTGGCTGACTTTGGGAAATAGATATCCGATCGCTACTGATGCGACTGTACTACCTAGTGTGTAGGTTAAAAAATCCCGACGCGTCTTTATCCTAGCTGGAATTTTGCCATTAATAGAAGAATTTTCTTTCATGACCCGATTTACCAAGAAAGGTCTATTAATATAGTACGGTGCGATCGCTCCCATCACAAATCAGAGTGTTATCTTTGTCACATTTATTCCTATAGATTGGGAATTATACATATAGATTTTGATTGAGAAAGGATATTATGCGTATGCAAAAATATTTATGTCATTGCAAGCGGAATAAAATGTAGCGAACGCGAACAGCGTCTCTACGAGTTGCATAAGTCCGAAGGACTTATGCTTCATTCCGCTTTGCTCCATTCGCAATGACAAATGTATATTTAATTTTGCATTACTACTTATTATGCAATATTCCATGTTTACAACTAAATGATTCAAAAAGTGCAAAAATAAGTGATGGAGATTCTTACATCAAAATCATGAAGGCAATACGCGCAGTATTGTCCAAGCATTGGAAAAATATACGCCATTTCAACCAGAGAAGTAAATTTATCCGAGTGAATATCTAACTTAAGAGGTGTTTCGCTCAAATTTATTCTCAAAGTCTCTCCAGAGAAAGAACTCTTTATACCTTCATTTTTTTAGAGTGTTATTAGCAAAAGGACGTTGTTTAATAACTGAAAAAGCCATGACTAAGAATAATCAAGAAAATCAAATTAATCAACCAGTGAGCGAAGATTGGCATTCTCATGAAGAACCAAATGTTAAGGAAAGAAACTTAACTGCAAATCCGGGAGATAGAATCGCTGATGAGTCTCAACCCGTTGAAGAAAAAGCTCAACAGGTAGCGGTAAATGATGTACCAGACATTACAGGCGAGAGAATTACAGTACCGACTTACTTCGTTGTCGATGAACCCAACGGGGAAAAGAAGGCACTACACCACGTTAAAGATGCTGAAGAGATTTCTGACGTAATTCGGCAAGCACGAGTTGACGAAAATGGAAATCGAGTTTGGTGGTAGTCATTTATTGAAGAGATACGGGGACGCGGAGAGTTATTTCTTTGTGTCCTCGTATTTGTCTTCTTTGCTTAAGTTACTCTATTAATGACGCAATTAAAATCTGGAAATGTTAATAGGATAAAGGCTAATGGCAAATATGACAACTACCAAAGAATTAATATATTGGAGTACACCAGAAATTAAAAATCAAATTTTAGAACTTGTTAAAGGTCGCAATGTAGAGCCGTTAAAAGCCAAAGTAGAATTTTGTAAAAAGGAACTAGCACCATATTTTGCAGAGTTGAGCCGACGTAATCCCTTTACTAAGGTTGCAGATCAAGTGGCGATCGTCATGGGAGTATGGGTACCAATATAGTCTACTATACCTTTTCAAGATATTTTACCTGGTAGGATACACGAGCAGTCTTACCAAATTTTTCATAATGATGGTTACTATGCAAATATTGCCCGTTATGCACCAGGACATAACTCTGGTTTTTGGCAAAAAATTGTATCAAAACTACCAGCTTATGACTTTAATGTTGTTGCAAAAATATTCAGTTAGAGATGAGCAGTGGGATATTAAAAATGTTGGGATATTCCAAGCATTGAAAAATCGAGAAATTCCTTTGACAATTGATGATGCAGACGAGTGGTTTACGACAACAGTCAAATCTAAATTTCAAGAGACATCGCCAAATATAGATTTACAGTAAGAACTTATATTAAAAGATATGGACAGAAATACTGTCAAAAAATTTAAAAAAGTTTACTTAGCTACTTCTTTTTTAGAGCATCTATATATAGATAATGACTTTCGTTTAGTTAAGAGTCAACGAGAAGCAACACAGCGACCAAGTTATACAATAGCTATTCGTAGACGTTAAACTGACAAAATTTTTTATTTTATGCCGCCGCGACAACAACAAGTTACTTCTATCGATAGCTATAGCTACCTGCTATTCTTGCCTAATAGACTGCACCCAGACGGAAGTCGCAGCGAAACACAACAGCCACTTTTACCAACAATCCTATGTTTACACGGTTCGGGTGAGCGAGGTTCTAACTTAAATGATGTGAAAAACCACGGTGTTGCCAAGGTTGTAGAACAACAGCCAGATTTTCCCTTTATTGTCATTTCTCCCCAATGTCCCCGCCGTGAACATTGGTCAGTAGAGCAATTAAGCATCCTTCTTGATGAGGTGATTGCAGCGTATCCCGTTGATCCAGATCGGGTTTATCTGACCGGCTTAAGCATGGGTGGTTACGGAACATGGGATTTAGCAGCAGCACAGCCCCAAAGATTTGCTGCGATCGCGCCTATCTGTGGGGGTGGTAATCCAAAAGCCGCACGTGAGTTAAAAAATCTACCTGTGTGGGCATTTCACGGAGCCAAAGATAATGTAGTTCTCTTAAGTGAGTCCGAGATTATGGTTTCTGCACTCAAAGCCTACGACGGAAATGTGAAATTTACAATTTACCCAGAAGCCGATCATGACTCTTGGACGCAGACATACAATAATCCAGAGTTGTATGAATGGTTTTTGCAGCATCAACGACAGCCGATTATGGATTAAAGCTTTTGAACAGTATTTTATAAAACAAAGTCAGAATTCAGAAATATATGTAGAGACGTTGCATTGCAACATCTCTACATAACTTATTTATAATACCATTAATCGCGGTATTAAAATTAGAAAATATAATCAATATGGGTCATGATTCGACATAGCAATTAATTGTTCTGGCTACGCCAAAAAACATTAATTACTATGTCTCTCCACTCCCTCGCATTCATGAGCCAGCGCTGTAGACGGCATCCCAGACTCACTTTTAGGAGTGTGGGATGAATGCTGATTCAGCTAAATCATGGCTTAGTTAAGGGAATTTAATGTGATTTCATTCAACTATTGTTACTGAAGCTCCTTCATTTGCTGGAGGGATACCAGGTAACTCAAGACAGTATCCAGCACCATATACTGTTTTGATATAGCGGGGGTGGCGGGGATCTGGTTCTAGCTTGGTTCGCAAGTGGCGAATATGGACTCGAATTGTTTCAATGTCGTCATCAGGATCGTAGCCCCAAACTTCTCTGAGGATTTCACTGGGAGAAACCGTTTGACCGTGGCGTTGTAGTAAGCAGTGAAGTAGCTCAAATTCCAAGTGAGTCAATTTCACTGTGTCATTGAACCATATTGCCTCAAATCTTTCGGGAACTAGGGTAAGTGAGCCATAGTTTAAAATCTCACTATGCTTTGCTGCTTGAGGAATGCGGTCAGTCCGCCGCAAAAGTGCCCGCACTCGCGCTAGTAGTTCTTCAACTTCAAAAGGTTTGGTGAGGTAGTCATCTGCACCAGCATTGAAGCCTTCCACCTTGTCCTGAGTTTGGCTCAAAGCCGTCAACATTAACACGGGAATCTCAGAGGTGCGATCGTCGCGGCGGAGGCGTTGGCAAACGGTAAACCCATCTACCCTGGGCAACATTAAATCGAGCATAATCAAGTCTGGTTGTAGCTGGAGAGCCAGCGCTTGACCTTTGATGCCGTCTTCAGCTTGACTAACATCGTAGCCAGCCATTTCCAAGTTGACGGCAACTAGTTCTGAAATCGCTGGGTCATCGTCTATGACAAGAATCCTCGGCATTCTTAAAAAATTATTACTACTTATTAAGGATAAATAACAACCTTTGATAGATACAAAGATTTTTGAATCAATGATGAAAAAGTTTTTAAATCTTACATAAATATTAAGATTAAATGACTGTGAAATCAAGACTCAATTACACGAAATCTTATAGTCTATGATGTGTTATACTCCCTCCTACAATCCGTCTTGGTTTTTACAAAACGGTGTGATGATGACTGTGTACACCGCTTTGTGGGGAAAGCGTTACTGGGAAAGGACAGCTAAAGACCCAGAACCGTCTTATCACGAAAAAATCTTTGTTGGTGGCCAAGGTGTGCCAATTTTCGGTTTGGTTGCCATCCCGGAAAATGCTCATAGCACGATTATCGGTACTTATGGCATTACTGGAGAGTTAAAAACAGAATGGTTTTTGAGAGTGCTAGGGCGTAAAGCTTATGCTCAAGGGTACGCTGTGGTGTTATTTGATTGGCGAGCCCACGGCAAAACGGCCGTTTTGTCCCCCACTCTAACTTCTGATGGTTTGTATGAGGGGGAAGATTTTGTTCGCATCGCCGCCGCAGCTAAGGCAATGGGATGTCCGGGTAAATTTTGGTTTACAGGGTATTCTTTAGGGGGGCAATTGGCGCTATGGGGAGTGAAGGTAGCAAGTGAGGTAATTAGTGAGAATGAAGATTTAGGGCTAGAAGATAGCGATATTGGTGGTGGTATGGTGATATGTCCGAGTTTGGATTCGGAGCGATCGCTATCTTATCTAGTTACAAAGCCCTTCGGCAGATATTTGGAAGCGGGGATTGCCAAGAATTTAAAAAAACTGGCATGGCGAATTCATGATGCTCATCCGGGAAGCATTGAACCAGAAGCCATTGAGCGGGCAAATAGTATTTGGGGTTTTGACAATGAACTGGTAATTAAACGGCTGGGTTTTTCTTCTGTGGAAGCATATTACCAAGCGAGTAGTGCTTTACAAATATTGCCGCAAATCTCAAAACCGACTTTGATTTTATATGCTGCCGATGACCCACTTTTTGACCCAAGTATCATACCGGAATTACAAGAAGCTTGCGATCGCAATCCCGCAATAGATTTGTTTCTGACTCAATACGGCGGCCATGTTGGCTATTTGAGTAGCAAAGAGTGTCAGCGCCAAGTAAAGGATTCCGATCCTTGGTGGGCATGGAATCGGGTTTTAGAATGGTTGGAGGAAAAGCGAATAGCCTAGAAATACCTCGTCCTGACTTGAAAGCAACTAAATTTATTTAAGGGGATGTTAATTTTTAATTCTTAATTTTTAATTCCCCGAAAGGGTTGACCCAGAAGCTACCACAATATCATTGGTAAACCAGCAATGACAGAAGCAATACCTGTCCAGAGGGTAAAGCGTTCAATATCTAGTTCATCTAAAGCAATGCTCATTTGCCTAATTGCTAATAGCAGTGCTGCCAGTAGTAGAATAAAAAAGGCAAAGTACCGCAAATTAATAATCATTCATCCTCACCAAAAAAGTTGTTCTAATAGTTTTTAACAAGCTTTTACAAGGTTTTTTTGTTCCAGATTTAACACTTTCGGAGATAAACTATTTACCAGTGAAGATATACAGCAGATTTCAGGTAAATGAGGTGAAAAATTTTTGACCCAATGATCGGTTCTAATGATATTTGGCAACCTGCACCAACAGATTTAACTCTATTACAGGATGAGATTCATGTCTGGCGCATAGACCTTAACCAACCAGAATCACAGCTACAAAATTTAACTGCAACTCTTTCCAGTGACGAAATAGCTCGTGCTGAACGATTCTATTTTCCCAAGCATCGGCAGCATTTCATCGCTGGTCGCGGTAGTCTGCGAACTATATTAGGTCGCTATTTGGATATTAAGCCGTCACAAGTTCAGTTTAATTATCAGCAGCGTGGTAAACCAGTATTAGCAGATACATTTGCCGAGAGTGGGCTGGCGTTTAATTTGTCTCACTCTCAAGAATTGGGTTTGTGTGCGGTGAATTGTACTCGCCCAATTGGTGTAGACCTAGAATATATTCGCCCGATGTCTGACTTGGAAGCTCTTGCCAAACGGTTCTTTTTACCGAGAGAATATGATATGTTGCGATCGCTATCTCCCAACCAACAGCAAGAAGTATTTTTCCGTTACTGGACTTGTAAGGAAGCTTATTTAAAAGCAACTGGAGACGGACTATCCCAGTTAGAGCAAGTTGAAGTGTCGTTGACTCCTACAGAACCGGCTAAGTTACAACTATCTGAAGACTGGAGTCTTTTTGAATTAGTACCTGCTAACAATTATGTCGCTGCTGTTGCTGTAGCAAATTTTGGCTGGGATTTAAAGTGCTGGCAGTATTAATCCTAGTCATTAGTCATTAATTAAGTTACTTATTCTTCCCCTGCCTCCCCTGCTTCCCCTGCTTCCCCTACCTCCCCTGCTTCCCCTGCTTATTTATCTTCCTGCATATTTCTCACAATTTTTGTCACCAACTTTCTAGGTACAAATCTGACGCTTTTTGCAAGTAGTTTATTCATAAAACCAGGAATGACAATGGTTTTACCCTTCATTAAGCCGTGAAAACCAATTTCGGCTACTGTTTGTGCATCCATCATCTTCTTGCCCTTGAGCAACTTAGAGTCAGCCATCCCGGTACGTTCATGAAAGCCAGATGCGGTTGAACCTGGGCAAAGAACTGTCACAGTGACACCTGTACCTTCTAATTCATTAGCGATCGCTTCTGAAAAAGATAAGATATAAGCTTTAGTAGCAAAATAAACCGCCATTAAAGGCCCTGGTTGAAAAGCAGCAGCCGAGGAGACGTTTAATATCTTACCTTCACCTTGCTTTACCATCTGCTTCACGAATAGCTTGGTTAAATGGGTGAGACACACCAAATTTACCTGTAACATTTCCAATTCAGTAGCTAGGTCTGTTTCGTGAAATAATCCATAGATACCAAATCCAGCATTATTTACCAGCACATCAACATTAATATCGGCTTTTTGCAACTCAGTGAAAATTTCATCAGGAGCTGTTGATATAGATAAATCCTTAACAATAGTTTTGACAAAATTTCCGAATTTCTCTTGGAATTTACCCGCAATTTCTACAAGCTTTAACCCGTTTCTGTCTACTAAGACCAGATTGTAATCATGAGCAGCAAAAATACATGCTAATTCGTACCCAATTCCACCGGCTGCTCCAGTAATAAGAGCAGTTTTTTTGCTCCGACCTTGATGTGTTGTGTTCATGTAAGAATATTGGTGAATTCAACTTGATGAAACTGCGTTGCATTTACAGTGGTTCTCGTTCTACAATTAAGCATGCGTAATATTTGAACCGACAAGAACTGTCTTGAGTTATTACCCTTTCAAAGGCTTGTATGATGTCTTGGATAGATGTAGCTGTCCAAACGCAAATTTAGGACTTATGCATCGAATAAGTGAGGCATTAAAGAAGTTTGGTTATTTCAAACTATTACTACTGGCTTTTGATTACTCACCAAAGCCAGCAGCTAAAATCAAACTTTCATGCCCGACACTAACCATTCTATCCTTAATTGCTGATGTCAAGAGGTGAATACTAAAAATTTACATTATTGAGCATAAAAAAACAGGGCAATTATATTGCCACTGTTGGAGTATTAGTTGTTGCTGGCATCTGAAATATTGGCTATTCAGTAGTACTGAGTTTTAAAAAACATGGACTAAAAAATTATTTTGTAGGGTGTGTTACGGTTTCCGTAACGCACCGAAATATCAGGGATAATACGTTACATTCCTAACACATCCTACAGAAGTTGAAATTCCTAAGCGAGATTCAAGAAGCCGCTTTGAATCAAGTAGGCTGTATAAGTCATAAACAATTGAGAGTCAATTGGAGGACAAGCAATAGAACTACCTGCCAATGCATGAAGAGTATCTTGGCAGCTAATATGGGGTCTTCTAGCTTGTAAATACAAATCAGGAATAGTCAGTTGTTCATCAGACCAACGTTCCAGCAAAAATGGTCGCAGAGTATACAAAGGATTGTCAGCAGAAGTCACATTATTGATTAGCTCAGATTGCCATTTTTCATAAGGAATCATTTCAACTGAATAACCAAAAGAGCGTATCCACTCAACTAGCATTTTCAAAGCGGCTGGTTGGGGATGTTGTAAATTGAAAGCTTTACCTATAGATTCTTTTTGGCGTGATAGATAAACAATCGCTTTACTTACATAGTCTACAGGTGACATATCCAACATATAATCTACATCAGGGAAATATCCCATTTGTAGACAGCCCTTGGTCATCAAGTTGATAAAGTCATGTGTGTTACAAATGCCTGTTTTGCTATCACCTGAAATCAGTGGTGGTCTGTGGATAGTTACAGGAAGTCCACGGTCACGAGCAATTTTGACTAATTTTTCAGCTACCCATTTTGTTTGTGAGTAACCAAGATAAATGCCTTCCCAATGATTAAATTCATCCTGTTCTTTAACAACCTTGCCAGCATAAGCAGTGGATTCAAAAACAGCCACACTAGAAACGTAATGTACAGGCTTGACTTTTACTTGACAAGCCAATCTCAAAACTTCTTGAGTACCTAAAACATTGGCTGCTTTCAGTGCTGAGTATGGAAAAACATAATTCAACAAAGCAGCACTATGATAGATGGTGTCAATATTGGCAGCTAAAATTTGAAACTGTTCCGAACCAATACCTAACAAAGGCTGAGATAAATCGCCGACAATTGGAATAATTCTGGAGCTAAATTCTTCCTGCCAAATTGCATACTGTTCCAGATTTTTTTTGAGTTTGCTTTTGCCTTCTTCGGCATTAGCAGCACGCACTAAACAATAGATATCTGCCTTAGTTTCTTGTAGCAATTCCCGGATGATAAAGGCTCCTAAAAAGCCGGTTCCTCCAGTTAAAAAGATGTTCTTGGGTTCACCCACAAGTACATTAGATGCAGCACCAGGATGGATGGTGGGGTCAAGAACAGCCTCAGCACCTAAATCTAGAACAGAGGGTGCAGCGTTAGCATTAGAGGCTACCACCTTTGTATCTTGAACTGGTGAACCTTCTTGTACTTCTTCAGCTAAACGTTGTGAAAGAGCTTCAATATTTGGGTAATGCCACAATAGCAACGGAGATGGTTGAAATCCGAGCAACTTTTCTAAGTTACTGACTAGAATCATTGCTTGGGCTGAATCCAAACCATAGTTTTCTAAATGTTCTTTGACATCTATTTCATCAGTTGCTACTCCTAGCAACTTAGCTAAATTAGATACCAAAAATATTTGAATATCGTTTGCTGTGAAAGACTGTTTTATAGTCATTTTTAAATCTCCAACAATGATGTAGAACGAACAGGGTGATATTGACTGTAATAATCGGAAGTTTGCAGCCCTTGAATTTTCAAATTTTGGACACGATACAAAAAGGCTGCACCAGTCATAATTTGATTAGCAACATCAACTACACCACGATTATTTGGTTCAGAAAGATAGGAACCGCGTACCCAGTCATTGAAACCGCCCATTGCCGGGCCACACCAAATTTGATAATCGACTTCTCTACCTTTTTCACCAGAACTAGACCAGCGAGAAGATAATCCTAGATACCAGCGGAAAATCAACGCCATTTTTAGTTTAGGATTATTGACTGCTTTCCCAAGTTTCTCAGGATTCTTTTGGGACAAATAAGCCGCAGTTCCTTCCCATACTTCAGCAATAGTTTTACGAAAAACTTGTTTTTCTAACTTCTCTTTTTCTGCAAGGGGGATGCTTTCAATAGAATCATAAGCGCGATAGAGTTCAAATAATTTCTGCGCTCGCATGGGGAACATCGTACCCCGTTTGAGAACTTGCAATTTGACTCCCATTTCAAACATATCTGCTGCTGGGGCCATTATCATATCAGCCATTTCTGCTTGGGCTAATAACTTTTTAGTATGTTCACAAGCCCCAGATTCAACGCATGATTGATTGATGGAACCAGTCATTACATAAGCAGCACCCATCATGAAAGCTGCTAATGCTGATTGTGGTGTCCCAATTCCCCCTGCTACACCAATTCTAATTGGTGTTTGGTAATGATATTGGGCTTGAATTTCATCCCGCAAGGCAATAATAGAAGGTAGCAAACAAACTAAGGGACGGTTATCTGTATGACCTCCAGAATCAGCCTCGACGGTAATATCATCAGCCATCGGAACTTTAGCGGCAAGATTTGCTTGTAACTCACTAATTAATCCTTGTTCCAGAAGTTCTTTGATAATTCTCGCTGGTGCTGGTTGCAGAAATTTAGTGGCTACTTCTCGGCGAGAAATTTTGGCGATGACTTTATTTTTGATTTCAATTTGATTGGCGTTGTTTAAACTCAATCCAGCAACACGGTAATAAACAATGTTGGGAGTCAAGTCGAGAAATGCAGATGCTTCTACTGTTCTCACTTGATATTTGAGATATAAATCTACAGCCCGGCGTTCAGTCGCAGGTTCGTTGGGGCTGTGAATTAAATTAAATGCGTAAGGCCCTTGAGGTAAAGCTTGTTGAATGCGATTTATGGCTGCTTCCAAACGTTCTGGAGTTAAACCACCTGCACCAAATGAACTCAAGATTTGCTCTTTTCCGAGTGCAATGACCATTTCTTCGGAAGCAATTCCGCCAGCCATTGCGCCGGTAACGTAAGCATATTTCACTCCATGAGAAGAGAGAAAATTCGGATCTCCAAATTGTTGAATGCGGATTGGTGCTGCAAATGTTAGCAGTTCTACCTGTGCTGTTGTGCCATTATCACCAGGGGATAAATAACCCTCATTAGTGACACCGATTTTTCCGGCAACTTTCACGATGTAGCAGGGTTTATTTAACACCATCAATTTATCTTTGATGGTTTGTTTCTCGAAAGATACAGTTTCTAAAGAACCTTTCCAAACCTGGTTTTTGTTATGAGACCAAGTGGAGAAGTTAAGGCCATTATCGTGTTTACTTAGTACCGTATCTACGGTTGTCACGGCAGTTATCCCTCGGATTACAAACAATGGATGATAAAGTTAAAGGTTGTAGAATCTTTATATAGCAATCCTAAATCGTATGTGAAAACTTCTCTCTTCCTTGGCGCTCTTGGCGTCTTGGCGGTTCGTTCATTTTCAAAACTTAGATAAGATTGCGATATAAATCTAAATTTTCATACCAATTCTTCATGAAGATGCACATAATAATTTTTAAACGAACCGCCAAGACGCCAAGGACGCAGAGGAAGAAAGGAGTTAAGAATTAGTTGGTGCAAGTTGAGAGAGAATTGGTATGAGATATTAAGATTCTTCGTTGAGCAAGTTTTGGGCGCAAGCTAGTTGTAATTGAATGATTTCGCTCATTTGTTGACTGTAATCTTGTCTAGCTTGTAAGAAGGCTGTGTGTGCTTTGGTTATCTTGGAATTATTAGCATTGAGCTTTTGATACTGGGTCTTATTTAAATCGAACATGCTGATGATGCTACTAATTTTTTGAGTTCTTACGGGTGGGAAAGAAACAGGAATTGGCTGTCTAATTGCGCTTGACTCAGAAGATTGTAATTGTTCTCTCGGTTCAAAAACGTTATCAATGATATTTTTCGGTTTTACTTCTTCTGGCTGAGGCAAGATGTTAGGGGAGTAATTCTCTTCTTGGGTTATTTGGTTGGAAGTATTAAGAGAATCTGTGATTTCAGATTGTTGGATGTTAGGTATAGTTGGATGCTGTATTTTGAAACGTTCACTCCTAAGATCCCCAGCAAAATCTTCAACAAGTTTGCGATTTTCTTCGGTCAAAATTGTAGCAGAAATTGCTTTTCCACCCAAGGTAACTGTTCTCAATGTTGCTTTGTTTTGATTAGCTGTTCCTTGAGCTTTGTTGTACAGTGGTGATAAATCCACGTTCACCTGATGACTGAGTAGTTTTGCTAATGCTTTGACCATTGCAGCATGGTCATCCATCCCTCTACGATTCAGAGAGACTGTGATATGTTCTTGGTTGCCGAGAATTTTATCAATCCATCGTGAACAGACATTACCTGCACCGGCTTCGAGAAATATTTTGACTCCATCGCCGTAGACACGATTCACTAATTGCGGAAAATCAAGTTCTTGGCACAATCCTTTGGCGATGTTGTGGGCAATGGTATCACTTTCAAGTACAATCGGTTGATAATCGGCGGCAGAATAAAACACAATACCGGGAAGATTTTGCGATGGTAAGGTGTTTACCTTCTTGATTTCCTCGTACTGCGATCGCATCGCTTCACAATGTATCACATGGTCGAAGGGTGCGGGGAAAGCATTGCAACCTAAAGTTGCAATCACTCGCTTACAGGCGGCATCATCACCAGCAATTAACACTTCCTCTGGTGTGTTGATTTGAGTTAAGTAGACGCGGTTCTCGTGTTTCAGGCATTCTCTAACTTGCGATGGAGTAGCCATGAGAACATAGGTATTCCAAAGATTGTTGTTTGAGGAATCGGTTAATCCCCAATATTCACGTACAGCATTTTTTGGCCCAGATAATTTATCGCCAAATAAAGGTGATGAATTTAAGGTATTACTTCCACCCTCAAAATCACTCCAAACTCCTTGGGCAACCATCATGCTAGTTTCACCCAAGCTATACCCAAATACAGATTGCGGCTTGACTTTAAAATCATCTCGGAAAATTGCTGTCATGTATCTAGCAAAGGCGATTTCACTTTCAAACATTGCCAGTGAATCATCTAACAATTGCTTTTCGAGAGTTTCTAGTTGCCTGGTTGTCAATTTAGGTAAGCTTCTGGGATAAACTAGCTTTTCAACATCAGCAGCCCGGTTGTAGAGGTTGTTACTTTTTAAGTCCTCGAAAACTTTCGGAAATAAGCGGAAGACGCTGCGACCAATGCCAATATAAGAATTGACTGCTGCGGGGTAAACATAAGCAACTGCTCCAGTTTTACCTAATGGTTTTGCAGTAAAATAACTACCTAGTGGTGTTTGCCAATCTGTGCCGTTTTCAAAAGCATTATTTACACCTTTGCGGGCAGATTCAATTTCTTTGAGTAAATCTTTTGTGTTACGTCCTGTAATTGATAAGACGTATTTTGGATGAGAATGCTGTTGAAAAGTAGCGAATGTCTCGCTGGCGGTAGCTGATAAAGAAGAACTCGCTTCTATGGTATGTTGGAGATTGTTGAGTAAATCTGGAATGGTGGTGCGATCGCTAACTGCGATAGGAAACAGATGAAAAGGCATTTGTTGCAAATATCTGTTATCGCGCTCCTCTTGGCTGGGTTCCTCCGACAAGATTAAATGGGCGTAACTGCCATCTATACCCATGCTATTAATTGCTGCTATTCTGCGTGTGCCGCCTTTATCGACAAACCAAGGTCTTGATTCCATTGCCACATAGAAAGGACTACCTTCCCATACTTGCGGTGTTTTGACACCAGACCATTTGGGTGTGGCGGGAATATACCTGTAATAAAGACAGAGAGCGGTTTTGATTAAGCTAGCAATTCCCGATGCTGTATAGGTGTGGCCGATATTGGATTTAACGCTGCCTAATGCACAATGCAAACCATTGCCCACTTTCGGATAAGCTTGGAGTAAACCTGTGATTTCCGCTTCATCCTCCTGGGGAACGCCGCTACCGAAGACTTCCACATAGTTAACCTCTGTGGGTTGAATCTCAGCCATCTGGAAGGCTTGTTTGCAGACATCACTGATAGCTGAAGCATCAGGTTTTACCAAAGCGTCACTCAAAGTAGAATTACCTTGTGCGAAACTCATAGCATCAATTACTGCATAGATGCGTTCATTATCTTCTTTAGCAGCTTCGTAGCGCTTCAGGACGACAGCACCCGCACCTTCGCCAACCGTCCAGCCATTAGCTTGTTGGTCATAACCCAAGGTATTGACACCCGTATTAATTGGTGCAAATTGGCTGCGGAATAAAACGTTTTCTACACCACCGGCTAAATCTACCGCACCAACAACCACTGCATCAACTTCCCCTGTAGCGAGTAGCATTTGGGCAACTTCCAACGCTTTGAGGGCGGAATTTTCGCCAGCGCTGACGGTGAATGCAGGGCCAGTGAAATTCCACAAAGCCGAAATCCGGCTGGCCATGATGTTGGCGATATGACTCACATATTCGCCGATTTCTACAGGTTGGTGAATGCTATCTTTGATGATGGTTTCGAGTTGGGAAAGCTGTTCAGTGGGTAGTGAAATTCCTTGGTTGAGTAAGCCGTCTTTAACTTGCCAAGATAAATTCCATCTTTGCTGTAGCTGATGTACGGAAAATTCTGTCTCGGCGGCGACAATAACTGCCACATTGCCACCCTCCTGTAGTTTCGCATCTTTCACGGCGCGATCGCTAACTTTCAAAAGCAACAATTGTTGTGGGTTTAGCTTTTCTATCTCATTCGGTGGGATTTTGCACGATAAAGTATCGATTTCAAAATCCTTGATATATGCCCCTAATGGTGCTTTCCCGTCTGTTAAACCGTACTCTTTTAGGATACTTTCTTGATTTTCTATCCCATGCCATCTTTGAGGCGGTAGAGAAGTAAAATGCTGTGTCCCATCATAAATGCTGCGTTCAAAAGCATCTAAACCATTGCAGTTACCAAAAAAGGCATCCATGCCAACAATAGCGACTTTGGTAAGTGGAACAGGTGGAGTTGATTCAACTGATTGTGTTGTATTTCCTTGTTCTAAAATCAGATGAGAATTAGTGCCACCAAAACCAAAAGCGCTAATAGCTGCCCGTTGAATTGGTGCGTTATTATTCGGCCATACCGTAGCTGTTCTAACAATTTTATCGGCGGAAATTGTACCTTTTTCTGATGTTAAAGGTTCCGAAACATTCATGGTTGCTGGAATTACACCATGCGACATACTCAAAATCACTTTAGTCAAGCCAACCATGCCAGCAGCAGTTAGCAAGTGACCTGTATTTGCTTTAGCAGAACCTACCAGGGGTGCAGCTTGATGTTGACCAAAGAATGTTTCTATAGAATTGAATTCGGTTGTATCTCCTAGCAATGTGCCTGTGGCGTGACACTCTAGATAATCGATGGTTTTAGGACTAAATTTCGCCTCATTATAGGCTCGTTCAAATGCTAGGACTTGTCCTTTAGGATTTGGACTCAATAAATGCTTACCTTTGCCATCATTCGAGAGTCCATTACCGCAGATAGTGGCGAGAATATTATCACCATCTCTAACAGCGTCAGAATATCTTTTCAGCATCACCATCCCCACACCATCGGCGGGAATTAGCCCTCTAGAGGATTTATCTAATGGGCGGCTGATGCCGTTTTCTGCATACCCTTGAACACCGGAAAATAACATCCGCACGAATAGGGAATCTGCACAACTTATGGCTCCAGCTAACATGACATCAGCTTTGTGTGACCATAAGTAATGAGATGCTAGTTTAATCGCGTAAAATGATGATGAACAAGCAGCATCCAGACATAAATTAATCTGGGATAGAGATAGTGCTTGAGCAATGATAGATGCTGGTAAACCAGATATCATCGCATTGTATAAAGACGCTTTAGTTGCACTTGGTAAAGCAGCTAAATCAAAGTCTTCATACTGCAAAAGTTCTCTGACAGCAGGTGCGATCGCTTTCTGGTATATTGGAGAGAATAATTGATTAGATAATTTTGTCGGGAACGACAAATTACCTAAAATTACGCCGCATTTTGCCAGGACAGTTTGATTACCCCAATAACCACTGTTTACAATTGCTTGTTTAGCTGCATACAATGACCATTTGAAGGTGTTATCTAAACCAGCAACAAATTCTGATGGTAGATTATATTCAGATGGATTAAACTGGAAGTTGCGGATGTAACCGCCTTTGAGGGAATAGGTTTTGTCTGGTGTACCTTTAACTGGATTGTGAAATATTGTCGGATCTACTCCGATTTCTTCGACGGTTGCAGAGGATGTCGAATCTTTTTGATTAACGATGTTTTGCCAGTATTCTTCAGGGTTTTTGGCATCGGGAAATAGGCATGATAATGCGATGATAGCTATTTTTTCCACGATTTATATGCTCCGAGTTTGGGTATTTAGCAAGAGATATTTAACAGGCAGGATTTACGCTGTTCCCCAAACTTTGAAGTGGCAAGTTATAGCAATCCTATTTGAGTTGTGAAAAATACTCTTTTTAACGAACCGCAAAGGGCGCAAAGAAGAGAAAGAATTTTACAGAGATTTTAGGAATGCTATAGGTGTTGAGTTTTAAAGGAAGATTACTAGCTTCTGAGCATTTTCATTGACCAAATAATGGCGTGGGCACTGAGCATTCGTGAGTATATTTTTCCTTGGCGGTCGTGTATGATAAAGTTTGCGATCGCACTACTTGGTGTCTTAGCTAGTACTTCACAAGAAACGTAAAATGTTTCGTTATGTGGTATCGCTTCAAACTGTTCAAATTTTTCTACTTTCCCAGGTAAACAACCTTCTTCATGAAAGTGTTGTGTCCAAATCCATAAGGCGTGCATACTCAAGTCTGTTGTGTAAGGATTTACCCATTGGACAGGGAATTGTCCTTGTTCCTGTGCGCTGAGTTCTGGCCAAAGACATTCTGTTGTAATTTTTTCAGGACTGATGTTTAAAACTCTCTTAACTTCTTGAAAACCGGGGCCATGAAATAATGTAGCCCCACCATTTTGGTAAAATGCTTTTCCTGTAGCGGTGATAATATTATCTTCTTGGAGATTGAGAGATTCATAAGTGGGTGCAGATGGGATTTCTCGCTGGAGATTGAGTTGAGCGCTAAAGTGAAAATGGATTCTGCCTTCAGGGTTTTTACTCGAAATTTTGGCTTTAAGTTCGATACTTTCAAGATTAACCTTGGAAATTTCTTCAATTTCTAAAATATGTTCTTTCGCTAATGTTTCATTGAAAGTAATTCCTTTCAAAACTTTGAAATCTTGGTAATTAAACAACCGATAACCGGGATATAATTGTTCAGAAGCATTGATAATCCAGGTCATTGCACAAGTTGCTGGTAAAACTGGAGAACCAGCAATAGTATGATCGTGTAAAAATGGATTAGCCTCTAATGTCATTTGGCGACGGATACGATAGGTTCGCAGTTCTGAATCTAACTCTGCCGCCATTGGGACAAGTGGACTACCAATAACAACTTGTGCGGTTGCATGATTGGTATTATCCATTTCCTTAACGAGCATTTGTGCCCCAACTGCAATGGGAATTATGTCAATTTTTCGCTCTTGAAAAATCTTCTTTAATTCTGCTGTCACCATTCCACTGTCCCAAGCGCCCCAATTGATAGCGACTACATGACATGAGGGATATTGTTGCTTGAAAATATGGGCTGATTTGTTTAGAATTTCATTTGCGATCGCATAATCAGATTGTCCGGGATTTCCGTAAAATCCTGTGACTGAAGAAAACAAAACTAAATGTTGAAGTTGATTAGGATTGACGCAAGCCAGTAGATTTTCTAAACCTTGAACTTTGGCGGTGTAAACCTTTTCAAAATCCTCTTCTGTTTTCTTTTCAATTAACTTATCAGCTAAGTTTCCAGCGCCGTGGATGATTCCGGTAATCGACCCAACATTAGCCAGCTTTTCTTGTAAAGCTTGTGTATCTGTAACATCGACGCTGATATATTCTGCTTTAGCTCCGGTTTTTTCAATTGCTGCTAGAGTCTTTTTAATTTCACGGCTGGAGGTAATTTTGTTATATATTTTTTGTACATTCATGGGTGTGGGCTTCTCTCCTTGAGAAAGAAGATTTTCCATGATGCATTTTTTCAATGCGGATTCATCAGAATTTTGAGCATAATCTGGCTCGGTTTCTAATAATTCGGAGCGACCGAGGAGGATGAATTTGCAGGGTTGCTGTTGGGCTAATCTGATAGTACACTCAGCCGTAATCCCTTTTGCACCGCCGCTCACGACAAAGACAGATGATGGACTAAGCTGGGCTGTTTGTGTCATAAATCCTCGTGAATACCTGCATAAATTGGTTTTTTTTGATATACGAACCGCAAAGGGCGCAAAGGACGCAAAGTAAGAGAAATTGGGAATCTTGTAGTAGGAAGTAAAAAGTGACATACCATAGCAGTCTTAAAAAATCTGTGAAATTCTCTGTTTATTTCTTTTCTTTGCGCTCTTTGCGTCCTTTGCGGTTCGTTAAAAACAGGAATTTTCACAACTCAAATAAGACTGCTATATCAAATAATTAATCGGCGATAATAGTAACTCGCCCTTGTGCGCCGTAGCCAACTTCACTTATATAAAGGTTAGGGTCATGAAGTTCGGCGATGATGTTTTGTACTGATTGTTTGGCATCAAGTCTGGGGCTTAGGTCGATCGCACGAGTGAAAACTTTTGGCCATTCCCATCTCAGGGTTTTGGTTAGTCCGAATAAACCAGCGCCGATCGCACCGAAGTTGACTTTATATTCTAAACCGAAGGCTCCATCCAGGTGAGCAACTGTGCAGAAGCAACTACGTCCATGCTTTGCAGCTTCGTTGAGGGAAGGTTTCAGGTGTTTCGCCATCAAAAATACATGCTTGACGATCGCCTTTTCTGATTCGTTATAAGAAATACTCCCGGTGTGATTTCCTACAAACATCGGATGTAAATGAATGAAGGCCCCAATCGTTCCGCAGTGAGATGCGATCGCTTGCAATTGTTGTTGGAGATGTTCTTCACTTAAGTTTGCTAAGGTGACGCGGGTTACTCCTGCGGGTAAGGGCGCTTGTTGGGCGATGAGCGATTGGGGGAAGCTGATAACTACTACTTTCCAGCCTTTCTCGATTAGGGACTCAGTTAATTTATAAGTGGTGAGGGAACCATCATCGGTGATTAAACCGATGTGTCCCTCTGGTAACTTGAAATCCAAGTAATCTGGCTGTGGTAAGCTTCTGAGTTTGACGAGATGGCGCTGGATAGTATGCTCTAATTCCGGTGGCTGCTGTTGGACAAACTCAGGTTCAGACTTTTTTTTTTCACCTCCAGCCAACTGCTGTAGGTAATCAACTATTTGACCGATGGTGCGGAGGTCTCCGAGTTCTTCGATATTTGGCTTGGGTAAGTTGGGGTACATTTCTTGCATCGCCCCTAAGATTTCCACCCGTTTAATCGAGTCAATTCCTAAATCAGCTTCCATGTCCATTTCCAGTTCCAGCATCTCCACTGGATAACCAGTTTTATCGCTGGTGATGGCTAACAGAGTTTCACCTAAGTTTGCAAATTCATCACTGATAGCGGGTTCTGGTTCTGGGGTGAATGCGATAACTACACTTGGTTCCGGTGCAATGACTACCTCAACTACTGGTGCAACTTCTACTGGAATCTCAGTTGCTTGTGGTACTTCATGAATTGCAATTTCTACAGAAACACTTTTGGAAGCGTGGGATTGCAGATACTCTACAACTTGACCGATGGTGCGTTTTTCTGACAGTTCTTCTAAGTTGGGCTTGGGTAGGTTGGGGTACATCTCTTGTAGCGCCCCCAGAATTTCTACCCGTTTGATAGAGTCAATCCCTAAATCAGCCTCCATGTCCATGTCCATTTCCAGCATTTCGACTGGGTAGCCGGTCTTGTCGCTGGTGATGGCTAAGAGGTTTTTATCCAAGTCAACAATATCGATGGTTGCATTAGATACAGATGCTGGTTCTGGAGTGAATGCAACAACTTCGTTAACTGGAGGTGCGCTAATTTTGACTACAACCTCAGCTTGGGGTTCTACAACTGGAACAGGTGGCGCGACTACAGGTTCTACTGTTTCAACAGTGGCGAAGTGCGGAGTTGGTAGAGACGCGATCGCTCGCGTCTGTATTGGCTCTACGGCAGCCGAGAGAGGTTCTTGGGTAAAAGCTACGGGCAAAGGTAAAGGTTGGCTTTCTACTATCTTGGTAGGTGCATCAGTAACAGTTGTTTCTGCGGTGAACGAAGTGAAATTGCTTAATTTCTCTGTTAATTGAGTTACACCCTCACCAGAGATGATTTGAGAATACTCTTGCTGTATGAGTTGGAAAAAGCTCTTAGTATATTCCAACTGCTCTTGAAGATATTGCTCATGGATGCGTAGGGTTTCACCTTGTTGGGAATGAAACTGCATCATGCTACGCTCTAAGCTTTCCATCACAACTAGCTTCATTTTGGCAGTTTCGGCTGTTGATTTACTTTCACTCAACAAGGAATTCTGCTGCTGCATCAGTTGGAAAAACGCTTTGGCGTATTCCATTTGATGGTTGAGATAAGTACCGTGAACTTGTAAATTCTCGGCTTGATTTTCCTGAAACTGTGTCAGGAGGTATTCTAAACTTGCTAAAAGTTGTTCGTAATTTGTAAGTTTTTCTGGCGTTGGTTGCATCTTAGATTCCTGGGCTGGTTGTGACAGGGTAACAGGATTCATCTGTTGCTCTGGCTGGGTGATGATATTAGCAGTCACACCGTTCATTACTGGGGTAAGTTTTTTATGTCCGTTAGTTTCTATCACTGCTACAGGTGGAGTTACACCGGGGCTGCTAAATAAAGGAGCCGCAGTTTCAGAATATTCAGGAGTAGGTAATGTGACTTTATGTCCATCCTGCAAAGCAAGAGCGAAGGCATTTTTCGTTTTTTCGGATCTGTAGTTGATGCCGTTTAGACGCACATTTAATGTCTTCTTCGTCTCAATTGGAGGGATAGTTTGGGGAAGTTGGTAAGGATCGAGGTTATTCAAAGCCAGACCAATTACTCGCAACTGCACAACTGCTTCCCGCAAAGAGCGATCGCTATTCTTTTGAGCGCTGGGGTTCAAAGATACGGTTATGTGTGGGCGATCGCCAAGAATTTCTTTCACTAAGTTGCTAAGAATTCTCCTCGGCCCAAATTCCACAAAGCAAGTCCCACCCGCCGCATAGATATTTTCAATCTCCTGCTTAAACAGCACTGAGTTGGAAAGGTGCGTTTCCAGAATTTTTTGAATATTTTGGGCTTCTTTGGGATACTGCTTACTGGTAACGTTGCTGTAAACAGGGATTTTCGGACTTTGGAACTTGACAGACTTGGTAGCGATCGCAAAGGATTTCTGAGCAAAGGCGATTAGCGGTGTATGGAAAGCTGCTGAGACAGGTAACAATACAGCTGTATATCCTTTCTCGTGTAAAAGCTGACGGACTTTTGCGATTTCTGCGGTTGGCCCAGCCAAGACAAATTGAGTCGGAGAATTTTGATTAGCGATCGCAACTTGCGGAAAATGTCTCAACACAGCTTCCACTTTGCTGATGTCTTCTTTGACAGCCAGCATACTACCCGCATCATGATCCGGGTCTTCGGGTGCAGCCATTGCTTGACCCCTAGCTTTCACCAGAAACAAGTAATCTTCCGTACTCAAAACACCCGCAGCCCACAAAGCTGTCAGTTCACCAAAGCTATGTCCCGCCACAAAATCTGACTTAAATCCAGCTTGTTGCAATATGCTGTACATCCCTGCACTCAACACCCCGATGGCTGGTTGAGCGTATTCTGTACGTTGTAAGGCAGCAATTTGGACATTCTTTTCTGCCTCTCCAAACACAGGATGAGGGAAAACAATTTCTGAAAGCGGCTGCAAATTATCTTTGATTAACAAGCTATCCATATAGCCATGCAGACGGCGCATCAACGGAAAATTCATCACCAGTTCGCGTCCCATCTCCAGGTATTGCGAACCTTGACCAGAAAATAGAGAGACAACTTTTCCGCCCAACTCCATACCAGAAGCGCGGTAATAAATCCCTTGGGGATGTTCCCAAGATGCTGCTGTTCCTTTGAGTTTCAGCCAGTCAATGCTAGTTTGCAGCAACTTGCAAGCTTCTTCGAGATTCTCAGCGACAAAGCCAAATCTGGGAGCAGAGAGGGGAATCTGTGGAGATTTGCATTCCTTGACTAATTGGGCATAGTGTGTTGGTGCTTCAGGCGATCGCAACTTACCTAAAATCTCTTCCGATTTGCTCAACAATTGCTCTACCGTGGAAGCAAACAACAGCACTTCACTAGCACCACTGTGTAAACGGTAAGCCGCGTTTTGGTCAGCTTCATATTCTTCCAAAACAACGTGATAGTTGGTGCCACCAAAACCAAAGGAACTTACACCTGCGCGTCTTGGCGCTTCGCCTTCTGGACGAATCCAAGGTCTAGTTTCGGTATTCAAATAAAAGGATGAATTTTTAATGTTGAGTTTGGGATTCGGCTCAGTGATGTTAATTGTCGGTGGCAATACTTTGTGATGTAAAGCCAAAGCAGTTTTAATCAAACTCGCCGCACCCGCAGCCGCTTTTGTGTGTCCGATTTGTGATTTCACACTACCCAAAGCGATGTGCTGCTTTTTGTCATCATGCACATCAAAAAAGTCTTTTAAAGAACCGAATTCTGTCGGATCTCCAGCCATTGTACCAGTACCATGTGCTTCCATCAAACCAACAGTAGCGGGAGAGAAGCCGGCATCTTCATAAGCGCGTTCTAAGGCTTTAACTTGACCTTCTTTGCGGGGAGCATAAATACTCTTATAACGCCCATCGCTGGAAGTACCAATACCTTTAATTACGGCATATATTTTATCGTTGTCCCGTTCAGCATCTTCTAACCGTTTCAGGACAATCATCCCGATACCTTCACCCAACATCATCCCATCAGATTTAGCATCGAAAGGTTTGACATTTTCACTAGGAGAAACAGCCGGTGTTTTGCTGAATGAGATGTAAGCCATGATAGTGTTATCGGTATCAACACCACCAGTCAGCATCATATCAGAACGATGCTCAACTAGCTCACTAATTGCCATTTTTAAAGCACCAAAAGAACTAGCGCAAGCTGCATCAACTACGCAATTCATCCCGCCAAAATTTAGCCGATTAGCAATTCGTCCGGCGACTACATTCGCTAACATTCCAGGGAAAGCGTTCTCATCCCATTTCACATAAGCGCTTTTGATTTTATCAACGATTTTTTTCGTATCTTCGTCAGATAAACCACTGCTTTTGAGAACTTTTTCCCAAATCGGATATTCTAATCTGGCAGAAAGTGGCATTCCTAACTGCTTGGCCATAGCCACGCCTAAGATTACCCCAACAGTTTCGCGGCTAAACTCGCGTTTTTCGCCATAACCTGCATCTTCCATCGCTTCTTTCGCAACTACTAAACTTAATAGTTGCGATACATCTGTGACTTCTAAAATGCTGGGTGGAATGCCGAATTCCATCGGGTTAAAATCTACTTCTGGAAGAAATCCACCTCTTTTACAGTAAGTTTTATCCTCGGTAGTTCTCGGATTCGGATCGTAATAATCCTCCACACTCCAGTGAGTGGAAGGAACATCAGTAATACAGTCAATTTTGTTTACTATATTTTGCCAATATTCCCGTAAATTTCTGGCTTGAGGCAATAGAGAAGCCATCCCAACGATAGCGATAGGATTGTGTTGTAATTGTCTGTTAATTTTATTGGTTGACACTGATTTATCTGATTTATCTGACTTCATGTTTTTTTCCTCTATAGACCTCATCACAGCCTTTTCACAATTATTGATAAGGCTCTCTAACTCCGCTAAGGCAGTATCAATCGAATAAGCAGACATAGGGCATAGTTAGTACTGTGGATTGTGTAGTTACAGTAATTTCTGTTGCCTACTAAATAATGAAAATCTATCGTTTCTTAAGCAGCTAGCTATTCTATCTGTGCTAAATGCTTTTCTCCAAATCAACACCACACGACACATACTGCCAGGGCAAAGCCTTACGTTTCCAGGCGGCTTTGGCACACTGCGTAGGCGTAGCCCGTCGTAGACATCGCAAAAAAATCTTATCCAACGCTAGACTCTTTAAGTTGTGGCAATAGGTCAAAAACGTTGTTAAAACTGGTAAAATAGTATTGGAGTGTAATAGCTGCTTGACCAGTGAATTTAATCCATTTGTAATGGTAGAAATTTTGAGTAATGGTATCCTACTGGAGTGATAAAAACTGAGGAGTATCTAAGAGAACAGAAACGTTTTTTCACCCGAAATCGTTTGATTATCTAGCCTAACCACAGCAACATAGCTGTTGTTAATGAAAAAGTTCTGTATCTCGATCAATGTCATAGCCAATTTCAACGTTCGGGATAATATATTTTATGCTATTTGAACTAGCAAAGTTGACAAGTTCGTTACACAAAAGACACCACCTTTAATCCGAAATTATGCAAGTTGAAAAAGTAATTAAACGAGCAGACAATGATGGCAAAGCAGTTATCTTTAGTTATTTTTAATTTCAAAATTTCAATTAAATAACTATTTTGTCTAACTACTTTAAAACATTGAATTAATAAAAAGACTAGCATACTTTACATAAACTAAATCATTTCTTTAAAGTTATTTTATAAATAAACATCCACAATTACTGATGTTAATTTGAATAAAATTAAGCAGAAAAGTATAATTTATAACTCTAAAAACGTGTAAGATATTTTGTTATCTACGGATTAACCATAAGTTTGTGCTGGATTAAGTCAACAATGCAAATCTATTGTCTAGTAAGTAACAATTCCATAAATACATAGATAAATTAAATAGCCATAAGTAAGTTTTCTCAGAGAAACATCATAATTTAGTCAAAGTTTTGGGTTATTTTTCAATATAAGTCAAGCTAAAAAGTAAAGCGGTTATTTATAAAGCAAATGTTAATTTTTAGTATGTTGCTTGATAAACATAATCATGATTGCATTAGGTCAAAGCATGGAATTGACTGACATCCCACCCAGAACTTAAGTTCTAGGCTAATAGCTCAAGTCCACTCAAATGGGCTGAAATTTTACCTTTCAGCTATGTACATCCTGTATTTAGTCCTCTTGAGAGGACTTTACGTATTAGCCTTGGAATTTATTCCAAGGCGGGATAGCAGCGAAGCATAAGATTTATAAGGATGTTGTTAAAGGTAAGCCAATTTCCACCCCAGTGTAGTCATGTGTTTTTAGATGTACGTTGTCATTGGACTAACGCACTAAATGTATCCCTTCATACGTTTAATTAGTATGATCAAAATCAATAATAATGTTTTATAGTACACAACCTAGCTAATAATAATCTGTTAGTAATATCAAATCTGCTTAATAACGAACCATCTGTTGGTATTCAATTAGCAGACAAGGATTAGTGAGAAATAGTTTTTTCAGCATCTAATCTGACTATGAGAAAATATTTTAGTGAGAGAATCAAGACTTATGCAAAGTCAATCGGTTGACAAAATTCAACTTTTGCGCGATGCTTAATAGCAAGTTTATCCCAATTTTGATTTCACTTTATATTAGCGCTTCGTTGTTTCTGTGAGTCAAGTTTTCTGGTTAGCACTATTGTACTTTACGCTACTGGATTAGATGTCAAATTAGGATATAAATTAGGAAGCTTTGAAGTAACACACCATTAACTTTCACGCCACAATAGTTAGTTTGGGCGGCAAAAGCGTACAACAATTCATATAAAACGAATTTAGAATCATCCACTTTATTAAGGTAGAAACACTAGAGGAAAAGCCCTCTTGTTAATTTGCGGATGAGTCTATTCTAATCGACTAAATATAACCAGGCTATCCCGTAAAAAAGCAGAATTGGAATGAAAATATGGCAGTAAATAAAGAAAGCCGATTATTCACAAAACCCGTAGGTAGATCGCAATTAATTTTGGCAGCTTCTCTAACTTTAGCGGCTGGATTAATAGCTTTTTATAGCTTAGTACCATTTTGGTCTAAGCCGAAAGTTGTGACACCAGCAGCCAATCCTCCAAAAGCTGCTACTCCGGTGAAACTTACTGTAACTGCTTTGGGACGTTTGGAACCAGAAGGCGAAGTTACTTCTTTGACTGCTCCTGCTTCTAATAATGGGGTGCGAGTAGAAAGACTGTTAGTGAAAGAAGGAGATGCGGTTAAAGCAGGACAATTATTAGCCTATTTAGAAAACTATGGACGTTCTAAAACTGCATTGCAACAGTCTATAGACCAACTGCAAGTTGCCAAAGCTAAACTAGCGCAGGTGAAATCTGGAGCTAAAACTGGAGATATCGATGCTCAAAAGGCTGCGATCGCACGTTTAGAGCCACAATATAAAGGGGACGTTGCTACACAACAGGCGACAATCGACCGCATCCAGGCTGAGGTAGATAATGCTCAAGCTGAGAACAATCGCTATCAGCAATTATATAAACAAGGTGCGATCGCCGCTTCTGTAGCCGATACCAAAGCTTTGCAACTCAAGACTACACAACAGCAGCTAACAGAAGCTCAAGCCACCCTCAAGCGGACTCAAGATACATTCCAAGACCAGAAAAAGCAAGCACAAGCACAACTCAAGAGTGTTAGCGAAGTGCGTAATGTAGATGTTCAGGTAGCACAAACCGAAGTCAACAGTGCGACAACTTCTGTTCAACAAGCAAAAGCCGACTTGGATTTAAGTTACATTAAATCTCCCATAGATGGCAAAATTTTAAAAATTCACGCCAAAACCGGAGAAGTAATCAGCACCAACAAAGGATTTGCTGAAATCGGTAAAACATCTCAAATGTATGTGATTGCAGAGGTGTATCAAACCGATGTTCAAAAAGTGCGTGTAGGACAAAAAGCCACAATTACCAGCACTGCATTTACTGGAACAATAAAAGGAACTGTAAAAGAGATTGGTTGGCAAGTTGACAAGCAAAATATCTTCAGTCTAAACCCTGGTTCAGATACAGACCGCCGAATAATTGAAGTAAAAATCTCCATCGACAATCCCGCAGATAGTAAGCGGGTGGCTCGTTTAACCAACTTACAGGTAGATGTTGCCATTCATATTTAGTCATTGTCATTAGTCATTCACAAATGGCAAATGACAAATAACAACTAACAAATAAATCCATGAATTTCAAAATTCCTTTAGCATGGCTACAGCTAGCCCAGCAAAAAGTTCGTTTATTAGTAGCTGTAGCCGGGATTGGTTTTATTGTGCTGCTCATGTTTGTGCAACTTGGTTTTCAAGATGCCCTCTATTCAAGTGCAACCGCAGTACATCAGAATCTCAAAGGAGATTTATTTTTAGTAAGTTCGCAATATAAATCTTTGACCTCAAATCAAAGCTTTTCGCGGACTCGTTTGTACCAATCTCTGGCCTTTGATGGCGTAGAGTCGGTTAGCCCCATGTATTTGCAATTTGCCAAACTGAAAAATCCGGCAACTGGTGAGAAATATTCAATATACGTTATTGGTTTCGATCCAGGTAGACCTGTGATGAATATCCCAGAAATTGAGCAAAATTTAGATAAACTAAAAATTCCCGATGTCGTGCTTTTTGATCGGGGTTCTCGCCCAGAGTTTGGCCCAATAGCTGAAAAATTTAATGCAGGAGATACTGCACAGACAATTGAAATATTTCCCTTCAATTCATTAATAGGCTATAGAGTCCGAATTGGTGGTTTATTCAGCTTAGGCCCTTCCTTTGGAGTAGACGGAAATTTACTTGTTAGTGACTCAACTTTTTTGAGGATAAATCCCAATACTCGTCCGGCGGATATGATAGATATCGGTTTGATTTCCCTCAAACCTGGTGCTGACGCAGAAAAAGTACTGAAAAATTTGCAAGCAAGTTTGCCTAATGATGTCCAAGTTTTTACCCGCCAAGGCTTCATTGATTTTGAAAAAAAATATTGGGCTGTTAGAACGCCTATTGGTTTTATTCTTAACTTGATGTTGACAATGGCTGCGGTTGTTGGTGTAGTTATTGTTTATCAAATTCTTTACAGCAATATTGCTACACAGTTCGTTGCCTACGCAACTTTAAAAGCCATAGGTTATGCCAATAGATATTTGTTGAATGTGGTCTTTCAGCAAGCTTTAATTTTGGCAATCTTAGGTTATATTCCAGGATTTATTACTTCTGTCTTGTTATATAGCTTTGCAGCAGAAGCAACTAAACTACCAATAGTTATGACCAATAACAATGCGGTAATTGTCTTAACTTCAACAGTTCTTATGTGTATAACATCTGGAGCGCTGGCTATCAACAAACTCCGTTCGGCAGATCCAGGCGATATTTTCTAAATAAGACAACTTGCTGTTAATAAATATTCAAGCCGATGAATAAATAAAGTTTGCAGTAAGGATTTTATTCATGGCTTTGTAAGCATTTTAATGCTTACTACAAACCATCAAAGCTAGTGCTTTTATTTGAATCCAAAATCTAAAATCGGCATACCCCCAACTATATGAACCTCACAAACAAAACCCTCCTAATTACTGGCATTGATGAATTTGTCGGTTTGCGTGCAGCCGAGCTAGCCATAGCGCAAGGAATGAATGTTCGTGGACTGCAAAGTTCTACAGAAAAAAATAAACAATTACAGAATTTAGGTATTGAGGTAATTATTGGTAATATAACTGATTCTACTATTGCTCAAAAGGCTTGTCAGGGAGTAGATATCGTTTTACATACAGAGCAAATTGCTGAAGAAGCTGGTGCAATTAAGAATTTTCGTGATATCAACGTTGGCGGTACTATCAACATTGCTAAAGCCGCTAAACAAGCTGGTGTCAAAATATTTGTGCATCTATCCAGTGTGATGGTTTACGGTTTTAACTATTCTAATGGTGTTACAGAATCCGGGCCACTTTCTGATGATAATAATCCCTACTGTCAAACCAAAATAGAAGCTGAAACAGCAGTTTTAGAACTTAATAATCCTCCCGATTTTGGCATTATTGTTATTCGAGCCGGAGATGTTTATGGCCCAGGAAGTATCCCTTGGATAGTTAGACCAATTCTGATGATGCGTCAAAAATTATTTGCCTGTGCTAACGATGGTAAAGGAGTAATCAATCATGTATATATAGATAACCTGATTGATGGCATCTTTCTAGCGATAGAAAAAGAAACCTACGGTGAAATCTTTAATATCAGCGACGGACAAGAAACTTCCTGGAAAGAGTATTTTCTGCGTTTAGCAGCAATGGAAGGTTTACAAGCACCCCTTTCATTATCTAAAGATGAAATCAAATTGTTTCTAAAGCTCCGTGTTCAAGGACAAAAACTTTTTCGCCAAAAAGTTGATATTTTACCAGAGTCTATAGATTTTATGACTCGTCCTTATGCTTGTTCTATTGCCAAAGCACAAAGCCTATTAAACTATAAACCAACAATTGACCTAGAAGAAGGAATGCAGCGAACACATGAGTGGCTGCAAAAAACCGATATCCAAAGCTTAATCAAATAGTCCACAGATTTTCGCGAAAATTTAGATCCCCGACTTATTAAAGAAGTCGGGGATCTGGATACCACAATTATCTGCAATTAAGCAGAAAATAATCCACAGATTTTCCGAATACTTGTTATGAGTAGCAATCAGCCACGATTGAGCATCGGATTACCTGTATATAATGGTGAAAAATTTATCAAAGAAGCCATAGATTCACTATTGGCTCAGACCTTTGAAGATTTTGAGCTAATTATTTCAGATAATGCATCTACAGATAAAACAGAGGAAATTTGTAGAGCTTATGCCGAGCAAGACCAACGTATCTTCTACCACCGAAATGACAAGAATATCGGTTGCGCTTGTAACTTTAACCACGTTTTTAAATTGTCTTCGGGTGAATACTTTAAGTGGGCAGCTTATGACGATCTACATGCTCCAAATTTTATCAAGAAGTGTGTTGAGGTACTCGATCGAGACCCTAGTATAATCTTGTGTCACTCCCAGACATATTTCATTGATGAAGAAGGAAAATTTCTCCAAAATTACAATATCAATCTCAAGGCAGATGCATTAAAACGACATGAACGTTTTCACGAATTACTGACGAAGCATTTAGGTTATCAATGTTATGGAGTAATTCGCGCTAGTACTCTGAGAATGATACCGCCTATGGGTGGTTATGGTAATGCAGATGGAATTCTCTTGTTAAGACTTGGCATTCTTGGTAGGTTCTATGAAATTCCTGAATACCTGTTTTTTGTCAGAAGCCATCCGCAACAATCAATGAGTATTTTTTTCCCAAATTACTTGTTATTTGCTGATAGAAATCAAAAATCATTATTGAGTATGCTGCCTGATTTCTATGGGTATGCAGTGTGGTTTGATTCAGCAAATAAAGGAAAGATTTTACTTCCACATTGGAGAATCCTCTGGGAGTATATACTCTCTATATGGTGTAGTCCCCTAAGTTTGAATGAGCGGCTGTTTTGTCATATAAGTCTACAACAACAGTTAAGAGGGACGGAATATCTTTTGCTGAGAGATTTGTTAAAAGTGCTGCCATTATTTTGTAAAAGTTTGCAATCAGCACAAATCCAAGAACAGCAAGTCATAGATTGAATTAATCAGTTAAAAAACAGCTGGTAAATACAGCTTTCTCTTAGCCACACAATTACCTATTCTTCACTACAAAACTATGCTGAAACTATCTCAACTATCTTATGTTTTGCTTGCTACCTTAGTAAGCCTCAGCTTTGCTAAAACAGTGAATGCAGAACCAACTGCAACACTTAGTGTTGTGGTAAATGGCATACAACACAAAAAAGGTGAGATTTGCTTCAGAGTTTACGCAAGTGAACAAGGATTTCCCACGAATAATTCTAGTGGATCTCGAAGTGGCTGCACTAAGATTACTGGCACTTCTGTAAAAAAAGAATTTTCCGGTTTGAAGCCTGGTACTTATGCTGTTAGCGTGCTTGACGATCAAAATGGCGATCGCAAACTCCATAAAGACTTTTTTGGAATTCCCACAGAAGGTTTTGGGATTTCTAAAAATCCTACTGTGTCTATACAAACAGGTACACCAAAGTTTCGTGATGCCAGTTTTGTTGTCAACAAAAATACAACTGTCAACATTATTATGAAATATTCGCTGGATTCATAAAGTCAGTGGGGAGGGGGATAAGGGAGCAGGGGAAGATGAGGGAGAAGAATTAACCAATTTTCCATTCCCAATTCTCCATTCCCAATTCCCAATTATTAAGACAAGATTCTACCGGAGATTAAAAATTTAATGGAAGATTTGGCGATATTTTTGTCTAAGTCTTTGATGGGTTGGTTGGTTATTCAGGTGTGTTTAACGCTTGTCTTTATATGGTATCTGCGCTCATCTAAAAAAAACTTATTACCAGATGACCAGTTACCCAAAACAGCAGTAATTCTTTGCCTACGGGGAGCCGATCCGTTTTTGCCTAGATGTTTGCGATCGCTCCTGAACCAAAACTATCCACACTATGATTTAAAATTGATCGTTGATAGTCATGAAGACCCCGCTTGGAAAATTGCCAGTGAAAGCATCACAGAGCAAGAAGCGACCAACGTTCA
This sequence comes from Nostoc sp. KVJ3, assembly GCF_026127265.1. Lineage (GTDB taxonomy): Bacteria > Cyanobacteriota > Cyanobacteriia > Cyanobacteriales > Nostocaceae > Nostoc. Next base: position 1,793,148 of record NZ_WWFG01000001.1, on the reverse strand, counting down.
AATTAGCGCTTTGAAAATAGTACGTAACAATTGTAGTCTCAAATGCAGTTCCTTAGTCCAAGCTGTCCGTGAGTTGGATGATTCCTATAAGGTGGTTGCCCTAGTAGATGCTGATACCATAGTCCATGTGAATTGGTTGCGAGAATTAGTCAGTCCTTTAGCTAATCCTAAAGTAGGGGCAACAACAGGTAATCGTTGGTACGTACCTACTGGTAGGTATTGGGGATCTTTAGTGCGGTACATTGGCAATGTATCCACAGTGGTACAAATGTTTATCTTCCAAATTCCTTGGGGTGGGAGTTTGGCTGTAAAAACCGAAGTGCTTCGCCAAACAGAACTCCTTGATAAGTGGGGACAAGCTTTAGGCGAAGATTTTATGATGCACGACATCCTTAAAAAACATGGGTTTCAGGTAAAGTTTGTGCCTTCGCTGCTAATTGTCAATCGTGAAGAGACTGATTTATCTAACTTAATCGACTATCTCAAGCGCCTGATACTTTTTTCTCGACTGTATCACCCGCGTTGGTTAGCTTTAGTGAGTGAATCTGTTTCTAGCATTTTGTTTCCTACTGCACTCATTATCTTAGTTTTAGAGTCCTTCTTACAGGCAAAATGGGAAGCTGCGGCTCTCTTGTTAGGCTGTTATAGTGTCTATACTGTCGGATTACTCTTGATTATGCTGGTGTTGGAATTAGAGATACAGCGAGTGGTTCTCTCTAACGACCAGGCGATCGCAAAATTATCAGCTGGTACAATCATTAAAATGTTGATTGGGATTCCGCTAACACAGTGGGTTTATGGGTTAGCGATGCTATCATCCATTTGGATCTCAACAGTTACCTGGCGCGGTATCTCCTATCGAATTAAAGGGCCTTGGAATGTCCGGCTAGTAGAATATCGCCCTTATCAATGGTTAGATCAGCCTATTAATAACAAGGTTTCTCTTTGAACTAAATTACTAAATATGAACTGGCTTATACCAATTTTCTGTGAAGCTGCATATATTTACCCCTCGGCTGTCGCCGTCCCCCCTTACCAAGGGGGGACTACAGGGGGGTCTTGTTATGTGCGTCTTCATAAAGAATTGGTATTAAATAATTCGTAATTCGTAATTATGTTACTTCGGCTGCGCTCAGTAACCATTTGTGACGGGAATTTAAACCCCGATACAAAACAAGCGGTCACTTAGCTTCTTCTCCTGAGCGTTGTCGTTGGTATAGCCTCTCGTAGAGAATAGTATCGAAGTACCGTTTATCTTAACGGGAGTAAGTAGTCAGACAGAATTAATTACATAATGTCATTGCGAATGGAGCGTAAAGCCTTCGGCATAGCTTCGCTTAACGCGGTAGCGTCTCCAAGAGTTGCGAAATGAAGCAATTCGCTTGCGGCTGGGATTGCTTCACTTCGCTCGCAATGACTGTAAATATTGTGTCCGACTACTTATCAACCCCTATTTAATTACGAATTATGATGAAAGTTCTTACACTAAACATTCCTTAGCATTCAAATTATATTATCTTATATTTAGTAGAACTATATTAGCTACAATCCTTGTCATAATACACGTTTATTGTTGTTGATTATCAAAATGTATTTGCATTAATGACAAGGGTTTAGACAAATATATTAAGGGGAATTTTGAGTCAGTATTTAGGATGTTTTGATAGTTTTAATCCAGGTTTATAAACATCCTCCTCATAATCGAAAATTTTGGCTATTTGAAAATGCGTAAATCCTTAGTCTAACTTTATTGGTGGGAATCCCTGAGCGAGATAATCAGGATGTTCATAAAACATAAGCTGCGTAAATCCTAAATTCCAAACCAGCATTTTTGTGAAATATTCCCCTTTTTTATGACTAAGCAAAAACTTCGCATTGCTTTATTTACAGGATTGTACGCTCCTTTTTTAACTGGTGTTTCTGTCGCAGTTCACCAACGAGTTCGTTGGCTGTTAGAGCAAGGACATGAGGTTTTTCTCGCTCATCCGCAAATTAGCGATCGCTATCCCAAAAATGTTGGCGATCGCCCCATGCCAGGTTTGAATGAAATTCAGTCTTTTCCCAATTTCTCTGCTTACGCATTTCCTACAGAACCACTGGTATTCTATAAGTCTCTTCCTCAACCATTAAACTATCGACATTGGAGTGATACCAAGTTGCTGGAGAAATTTCAGCCTGATATTATCTTGGTTGAAGAAGCTGCGCAAATGAGGGGTTTATACTCATTTTTCTTGCAAGGTTATGGTCGTCCGATTGGTGTCGAATACGCAAAACGAACAGGCACTCCAATAATATCGCTCTTCCATACTGATATCGTTGCGTATATCAAATATTATTTTGGAGATAAATTCTTTAACTTGGTTCGTCCAATTATTCCCGTTTTAGTCAAGCAATTTAGTGAGTCTTATGACTTTAATTACTTTTCTTCTAAAGAACAACTCACTAAATACGAAGAACTAAAATGTCAACGCGCCGAATACGTTCCTTATCAAGGCATTGATTGCGAAAAATTCCACCCGCGAAACATTTGTTACAATCCCATTCCTAACGACAACCGACCAACTCTTTTGTTTGTGGGACGCATCACCCCGGAAAAGAACGTTAACCAACTGCTTGATATCTTTCCAGTCATCGCTGCTAAAATTCCTGATGTTCATCTGGTGATTGTTGGTAGTGGCCCGTTGGATGAAGAGATTCGTGAGCGTGCTAAAAAGTTTGGATCGGGTATTACTATCTGGGGCGAGTCCCACGGTACAGAACTTTTAGGTTGGTTTGCTAGAGCAGATGTTTTTGTAAATCCCTCCGTTACTGAGAACTTCTGCACTACAAATAACGAAGCGCTAGCATCTGGAACCCCTCTGGTTGCCGTTGTTGCACCGTCAACCTCAGAACAGGTATTTCCTGGTCGAAATGGCTTTCTTGCCCAACCTAACAACCCTAAAGACTTCGCTCAAAAGGTGATTACGATTCTGGAAAATCCCGATTTGAAAGCAGATATGACTCGGCATGCTCGCCCCTCGATACTTGAATTTGATTGGTCGGCATGTATGCAAAAACTTGAAGATAAACTTTACCAAATTGTTGAAGGATCTCAGAAGGTGAAGGTAGGTAGTAGGATGAGACGATAAGGATAAAGACCTCTCTCTGGTTTTACTATGTAAAACCGTCCCTCTCCGAGTCGGAGAGGGATGATTATAATTCGTAATTATGAATTGGTTGAGGAACTTACCTTACAGCAGTTTTCATGTATTTGAACCACATCTGTCGTAGTGGCAATTCATGAATTGCCGCTACGGTGTGGTCTATTTACCTGAAAATAGCTGTAATGATGACCAAGGCTATTAGTGCAATGGTGCGTAGGCATAGCCCGTCGTAGACATCGCATTAAAATTAAACCAGAGTTCAATAGCTGGGATAAAAATGGAAATTTTTCAACTGACGACAACTATTGATGCATCGGGGCATTTGCATCTTGACATTCCAACAGAGTTAGCGCCTGGACAGGTGAATATCGTAGTTGTTCTGAATCCGGTTGCATTAGATAGAACACAAAAATCTGATTATGATTTTTCCGATCTTGCGGGAAAGTTGCTCTGGGAGGGAGATGGACTAGCGGCGCAAAGGGTACTACGGGATGAATGGTAGTCGCTATTTGTTGGATACAAATGCGATCGTGGCACTGTTACAAGGTAATTTACAACTGCTGCAACTGTTGCAAAATGCTGATTGGATCGGAATTTCAATTATTTAGTCAAATTGAATTTCTAGCATTTTCTGGGTTGAGTCAGGGAGATCGTCAAGTCTTTCAGCAATTTATCCAACGAGTTGAAGTTGTTAGTTTAATGAGTGATGATACAGTGTTAATTGAGCAAATTATCCAACTTCGTCAGCAATATCGGCTGAAACTACCCGATGCAATCATTGCAGCGATGGCGCTTCAGGCAACTGCGAATCTAGTAACGGCGGATCGGGAATTTGTAAGAGTATCAACTTTAGCAGTTATTAGTTGGTAGCGATCGCTCTTTTATCTTCTTTAGCACCCCGCCAACCGTGCAAAATTGGCATAGTAAACAATCCCCACGCCAAACCCGTAATCAACCCAAAAGGCGTAACCAGATAATTATTAAAACTCCACAAACCGAAAACTTGTGCTGCCAATTCTAAAGGATAAGCCATCATCAACACACTAGCGATCGCAGTACCACTCGCTCCATACTGACTTAACCAGTAAAATCCCTTACCACCAGTTACTCCATACAGCAGACGAGTAATCAACAAACCCGTGACGGTGCCGTAGCAACGCATACACACAGCCATAATAAACGGTGGTGCTAAATCTAACCCCATATTTGGTTGCGGACATACATGATTACCCATAAAATAAATGATGTCCGCAATCCCAGGAAGCAAAGACACTCCAGACGCAGCCAAAAAGGGAGCGATAGGCGGGCCAAAAACCATCCCCATCAACATGAAATCAGCAATCAAACTGACCCAATTAACTTGCAACTCCTCATTAAAAGCTACTCTTACCATCTCCCTCTCTCTGCGTCCTCTGCGCCTCTGCGGTTCGTCTTTTAACCTACCTTATTCACATAAGGACTCGTCAACTTATCCAACTGCTGAATCAACAAACTGAGGAATAAACCCACATCCGTCACCACCCCAACCGATTCCACAGAACCGCGATCGCTTAATTTAGTCACCACAGCTGGATTAATATCCACACATACCATCTTCACCCCCGCCGGAGTCATATTCCCCACGCCAATGGAGTGTAGCATTGATGACAGCATCAAAATCATCTCCGCACCTTCTAGGTGTTTAGCATATTCCTCCTGCGCTTGAATCAAATCCATTTGCGTATCAGGCAAAGGCCCGTCATCCCGAATCGATCCCGCAAGCACAAAAGGCACATGATTGTGAACGCACTCATACATCACGCCACTCTTAATTGCCCCCGCCTCCACAGCTTTGGCAATGCTGCCATATCTACGGATACTATTAATTACCTTCAGGTGATGGCGATGTCCACCACGGACGGCGACACCCCGCTTCATGTCCACACCCAAGGAAGTGCCCATGATATTTTGCTCGATGTCGTGAACTGCGATCGCATTTCCACCAAGCAACGCCTGTACGTATCCTTCCCGAACCAGTTGCGCCAGGTGTTCGCCGCCACCAGTGTGAATTACCACGGGCCCAGCTGTGACAACTACTTTACCGCCAGCATCGCGGATTTTTCGTAATTCCCAAGCCACTTGTTCAACCACCAATTCCACGCGCCGTTCGCTGGAAACCCCCGCCGACATGAAGCTGAATTCTTGGGTGCTGCGTTGTTCGCGCGATTCTGTTTTGCGAATGGTACGGATACCTAAAACATCTACAATTACCTGTTCGCCAACCTCTAAGTCGCGTAATATTTTACACCTAGCAACGAAACCAGTGGAAGTTTGAGTAATTGCGATCGCGCCATCCATGCGCTGATTTTCTACCTTGATCCACTGTCCATTAATTCGGACTTCGGTAGGATAAATTGTACTGACGTAGAAATCATCAGGCGCTACACCATCTTGGATCACAGGTTCCAAGATCGCGTCTCGCTCATCATGGGGTAAATCTACTGCACCCAAATCAATCAATAGAGAGATGATTTCTTCCATCACCTCATGAGATGGTGCTGATACCTTCACCTCAGCGGCGGAGGTACTTTGCCGTTGTTCCCCCAAGTTAAAATTCAGGACTTGGAAGCTTCCCCCAGCATCTATAATCAAATCCAAGGCGCGGTTAATTAAGCCAGCATCAAGTAAGTGTCCTTCCATGCGAATGATGCGGCTTTCTACCGAAACATTAGCATGAATTTCATCTCTAACTGGTTCTGTTACCCGCAAGGTTAAACATTTAGCTGCGCCACCAGCTTTGAGAAATTCAGTTAGAGGTGTTTCCAGCACTTGGAAACCTACCTCTGCAAGGCGGGTTTTCAAAGCATCACTCGCTTTGTTCATGATTACAATGCTGTCCACATTCACCGTATTACAAGCGAAGTTGACTGCATCGGCTTCAGCAATTGCGATTCGCTTTTCTGGTGCGACTCGCATTTCAATTAAGCGATTGGAGTAAGAATCAAAAGCGGCTGGATAATATAGTAAATAACCATTTGCTAAGGGACAAAAACAGGTATCCAGGTGATAAAAACGCTCATCTATCAGTCGCAGAGACAAAACCTCAATATCCAGCCATTTCGCTAGATAAGGGTGAGAATCTAATTCTGAGCGGAAACCATATCCCGCCCATAACCAGCGTCCTTCCCGATCCAGCAGTGCGTCTCCTGCTCCCTCAAAGGGCAAATCTTTGGGAAGTTCATTGACTGTATAACCATTTGCTTCAAACCATTGTTTGAAGAAAGGCTCCTCTCCCTGACGTTCTTTGTGTAAAAAGCGACTGAGGACAACATTATCCCCCAGTACTAAGCCAGCGTTGGCGGTAAAAACCAAATCAGGCCAACCTTTTTCAGGTGGTACTAAGTCTACAATGGCGTGTTGTTTGAGGATCTGGTATAGCCCTTGCCACTGTTCCACGGCGCGATCGCGCGATGATTTGTGAATATTCCCTTCCATCCAGGGATTAATCACATAGTCTACATCGTAGTGGTCAGGAGGACACATCAAAAAGCGAATACGGGAAGTCATAAAAATATTACAAGCGTTTTATATGCTACAAGCCTAATTCTGGATACAGATTCTAGATTTACTGAAATTTAGTAAAATCTGCGAATAGAGCTTCTCTCTTTTGATAGTTGAAGGCTTTGCAAAGGCTTCGTTATTAATTCTATTACTGGAAGATAGGAATAAGTAGAGAAGGTGGCAAAATTACATACATCTATCTTTCATCCCGAATTGTTTCAGTATTGCTGAGTAATTCTGCTCTCAGGGAAAGAGAGATAAAAAATACCTGCAATCCCTCCGTATGCACCTCAGCAGTTCTTGTAAAGGTCAGTATTCCTCTCTATTGAACTGCCTATTTTGTTAAACAAACGTTAACTTAGTGGTGGTTGAAATTCTCATCTAATGAGTATTTACGTTAACTTAATATAAACTTTATCAAATCTTTTTGTTTTTGGTACAATTATTTTACATCTAGATTAATCTATACTATAATATAGCATTTAATATAACGTATTTATCCCAAAAGCTACAAATTTTTTGAGACTCATTCTGTAGACATGGTATCCTATTAGCTTAAGTATTCTTGATGGACGAATTGTTAATGATTAGACGTTAGGCTGGTAAGAAAAATCAGTTTATTAAGTTAAACAAAAATAGCTAAAATAACTTCCATAAAAAATATTTTTAGATTTTATACGAAATTATATGAAATAATATCTTGAATCCTAATTGATTTTCAAATCAAATTTAGGATGTAGTTGTGGAATATCGCAATAATCGTGAGATCGATAAATTGAAAAAATACCTTTAATTAAATTAAATAAGAAACTGTGACGATAACAATAAAATTATACCAGCCTTGATTAAGGCTTTAAGGAGATTGAAAACTGCATGACAAAGCAATTATCAAATGACTGGTTTATTTCTAAATCTTTGCTACGTTTTTTAATCATCATTCTCTTAGTAATAGGTGTATTTTTTCGTTTCGTCAATTTGGACAAAAAACTTTATTGGGGTGATGAAGTTTTCTCCTCATTACGCATCTCTGGTTATACGCTGTCAGAAATGAATCAGCAGTTAAGTAATAGTCATTTAACCAGCGTCGAAGATTTGCATAAATACCAGTATCCCAATGCGGAGAAAAGCTCAATTGATACAATTAAAGGGGTTGCTTTTGAAGACTAGACTCGCAGATTTTGCCCCTATACATCTTGCTGACCCGATTTTGGATAGAGTGCTTTGGTAATTCTGTAGCAATTACAAGAAGTTTTTCGGCATTTATTAGTCTACTTACTTTTCCTTGTATTTATTGGCTATGCCGAGAATTATTTGGATCTTCATTAATCGGGTGGATGGCTATGGGATTGGTAGCTATTTCACCGGTTCATGTCTTGTATGCACAAGAGGTGCGATCGTATAGTCTATGGATAGTAGCTATCTTAGTATCGAGCGCAGCATTGTTGCGAGCCATGCGCCTAAAAACAAAGGTTAGTTGGTGCATTTATACAGCAACATTAGTACTAGGTTTTTATTCTCATCTATTTTTTACCTTAGTAGCCTTTGCACAGGGAATTTATGTATTTGCAATCGAACGCTTCCGAGTGAGTAAAACATCTATTTATTACCTGTTTTCATTCCTTGCAGGGCTGATAAATTTTCTACCTTGGATTTGGATTATTATTACTCACCCTCAACCAGAATCAGTAAATTGGGGGAATACCAAACAAACATTATTTCAGTCAGCTATGAGGTGGGCTGGTATTTTTAGTCGTGCCTTTCTTGATTTAGGTATTAGCCCTAGCGATCCAGGAAAACTTAAGATTTTACTAATTCCTTTTATTGTAATTATTTTAGCTCTAATAATCTACTCAATTTATGTTCTTTGTCGAAGAAGTTCTAAAGAAGTTTGGTTATTTGTTTTAACCTTGATTGGCTCTGTAGGACTTCCTTTACTTGTAGTAGATTTCGTCTTTCAAAAACGATATGCTACTACTAGGTATATACTTCCCTCAGTTTTAGGTATGGAGTTAGCTATTGCCTACCTATTTACTACTAAAATCACGTCTATCTCACCTAAAATTTGGCAGAAAAAGCTCTGGTCATTTGCAGCATTTATGGTAATTATTGCCGGAATCATATCCTGTACAATCAGTTCTCAAGCCCAAATGTGGTGGAATAAATATCCTGAAAAATACCAAGAATTTCCGAAAATTGCTAGCATTATTAATCAAAGTAATAAACCACTTGTAATTAGTGATGTTGAGAATACGCTTCCACCTGTACAAATACTTAGTTACTTAGTCGATCCAAAGGTGCGATTTCAAATTTTAGAAAAAAATCAGTTACCAGAAATTACTAATGGCTTTACTGACATATTTTTGTTCTTGTTTGAGCCGTCTGACTTCTTAAAAGCTGGAATTGAAAAAATTTATAACTCAAAGTTACAGCACATAGATCAGTCACTCTGGAAAATAGCAAAACCTTAAGAGGATTGAAATATCGATGCAAAAGCAACTTTCGCATAACTGGGTTATTTCTAAAAACTTGTTACGTTTTTTAACGATCGCCATATTAGTAACAGGCATATTCTTTCGCTTCGTAAATATTGACCGAAAAATTTATTGGAATGATGAAGTTTATTCATCATTACGTATATCTGGTTATCTAGAATCAGATATGAATCAGCAGTTACGTGATGGTCATTTGCTCACTATTGAAGATTTACATAAATATCAATATCCTAATTCGGAAAAAGGCACAGTTGATACAATTAAAGGATTGATTGCAGAAGAATCACAGGTTGTACCGCTATATTTCGTGATGCTCAGGTTTTGGGTAGAGTGGTTTGGTAATTCCATTGCAGTGACGAGAAGTTTTTCGGCATTTATTAGTCTGCTCACCTTTCCTTGTCTTTATTGGCTATGCAAAGAATTATTTGACTCTTCACTAATAGGGTGGATGTCCATTGTATTGATAGCCATTTCACCTCTTCATGTTTTGTATGCACAAGAAGCACGAACATATAGTTTATGGGTAGTAGCCATATTAGTATCGAGCGCAGCACTGCTGCGAGCTATGCGCCTGAAGACAAAGGTTAGTTGGTGCATTTATGCAGCAACATTAGTACTAGGATTTTATAGTCACTTATTTTTTAGCTTGATTGCTATTGGACAGGGAATTTATGTAGTTGTAACTGAACGTTTTAGATTAACTAAAACATCGATTTATTACCTATTTTCATTCATTGCAGGGCTAATAACTTTTTTACCTTGGATTTGGATTATTATTACTCACCCTACTCCTGACAAAATAAGTTGGGTAAATGCTAAACAAACATTGTTTCAGTCATCTGTAAGGTGGATTGGGATTATTAGTCGTGCTTTTCTGGATTTAGGTATTAGCCCTAGCGACCCAGTCAAATATCAGATTGCTTTAATTCCTTTTATTTTAATTATTCTAGCTCTAATAATCTACTCAATTTATGTTCTCTGTCGAAGAACATCTAAAGAAGTTTGGTTATTTATCTTACTCATGATTGGGTCTATAGGGCTTCCTCTACTGGTAATAGATTTAGTCTTTGAAAAACGATATGCTAGTACTCGATATTTACTTCCAGTAGTTTTAGGTATGGAGTTAGCTGTTGCTTACCTATTTACTATTAAATTAACATCTACCTCTTCTACAATTTGGCAAAAAAAGCTGTGGTCAGTTGCAACTTCTCTGGTAATTATCAGCGGAATTATATCTTGTACCCTTAGTTCTCAAGCCCAGATATGGTGGATTAAAGTCCCTCAAAGATACCAAGAAGATCCTGAAATCGCTAAAATTCTGAGTCAAGTTAATAAACCACTTTTGATTAGCGACGCTGATATTATTTTAATCCAAACGCTTGGTCATTTACTCGATCCAAAAGTGCGATTACAACTCGTAGCAGAACAACAGTTACCAAAGATTACTAATGGCTTTACTGACATATTCTTGTTCAAGCCCTCTGACTTCTTAAAGACTGGGATTGAGAAAATTTATAACTCAAAGTTACAGCAGATAGACAAAGCACTCTGGAAAGTAACGAAATCTATCTAAACTAAGAGGTTGTTTGAAAAGTTTTTTTATACGCCTAACCCTTAGAGATACCCCTAAATCCCCCTTAAAAGGGGGACTTTGATTTCGGTTCCCCCCTTAAAAAGGCAGGGCTGATTCATTCCCTAAAGAGCGCTAAATATCAAGGGTTCTAGCGATTTAAAATTGATTATTTTGTTACCAGCTTGCCAAGAAAATGAACAATTTTACTGTTGTTCAAGTGCTTAAAAGTTCATCTTCTCGTCACCCTCACTTACAATTTTCTCGCTAACCATCTTGACAAACTCCTTCGTCTTGTGGAATGAATCAGCCCTGCTTAAAAAGGGGGGTTAGGGGGGATCAACGAGTGCCTAAAATCACACCTAACTACTTTTCAAACAACCTCTAAGGATAGGCAGGTATATATAGATTAGTATTTTATTTTTGAAATACACATAGGGAAGCTATTCCTCTAGGTGGGTTTCCCGACTTGAGCGTAGACACCTGGAGGGCGGCTTCTCGTAGAGTACTGGCGTAGCATAATGCACCATCAGCTTGGGATGGTGCATTACGACGTTCCGTCTAACACACCCTACAGATACTTATCTTTTTTCAAAAATTAAATATGATTCCTATACATGGGTTGGGCAGGTGTAAGGTGCAACCGAAAAACAGGCAATTTGGTATTTGAATATGACTCATAGGTTAAAAATTAATATCAATTAGCCTCATAAATGGCACAATTAGAGCCAAAATATACTTTAATTAAACCAATATTTTAAGTATATACTTGTACCTCTGCCGTTTATGTCATCGCCCCTTGAGCGCCCGCTAAAATTTGAAATCAGACTACCATCTTCACATCCTCAGTTGTTAGAAGGATTAGATATATGGCTGCGCTTAGGTTTGATATCTGATGCCCAAGTTAAGCAGCTATGTCAAGAGTTTCTAGTGTGTCCGGTGGCGTTGCAGCCCCAGGTTGAAACTAAAACAAAGGTAGTATTTGCAACTTCCGATTCCGTACAGCAGTTGACTGTAGGAGCTTTACAAGCTAGTAATCGTAGACAACTGCAACAAAAACCAACTGAACCCAACTTTCTCAGTACAATGTTGCAGTCCTTGGGGGCAGAACTTAGTGTCCGTTGGCTACTTTTTCTAGGGGTATTCCTAGTAGTAGTGTCTTCTGGGGTACTGGCTGCAAGTCAGTGGCAAAAGTTTCCTGCTTCTGGACAGTATGGAGTTTTATTTGCTTATACTTTGAGTTTTTGGGGATTAAGCTTTTGGGCATCGAGGCAAAATAACCTGAGATTGACGGCTCAGACATTGCTGATTGTCACCCTTTTGTTAGTGCCGATGAACTTTTGGGCGATGGATAGCTTTCGGTTGTGGCAAAATCCTCTGGATTGGATTGTAGTTGCGATCGCTTGCCCGTCTCTGACTGCTATAACTATTTTACTCTCCAAAAATCGGACTATTTTTGCCAAATTAGATCCCGGCAAATTACCTCTAGCAAATATTCTGGGGTTAAGTTATCTGCATTGGGGTTGGCAATTAAGAGGATTTCCCTTAATTGCCATCTATGTAGCCATGATTGGCACAACCATCATTACCATTTATTACAATCTTTACCGACAGCCTAATGAAGATAGAAGCGATGTCTACGACGGGCTACGCCTACGCCAAAGTTTAAATATTAGCTTACCTGCTGCTGTCATTATTTATGCTCTGCTAGTACTACTAGTCCGAGCGATTTTTGTGACAAAGGTAGATGTGACGCAGTTAGGATTAGCGATCGGTATTTGCGGCGCTCTAGTCACTTGGTTAGCACAGAAGAGGGCAGGGGGCAGGGGGCAGGGAGCAGGGGGAGCAGGGGAAGTAGGGGGAGCAGGGGAGCAGGGGAAGCAGGGGGAGCAGGGGGAGCAGGGGGAGCAGGGGGAGCAGGGGAAGCAGGGGGAGTAGGGGATGTAACTGTAATATTCTCCCCATCTCCCCCATTCCCCTCGTCTCTCTTCCTTTGGGAAAAAATTGGTGGTATTCTCCTCTTCCTCGGTTGGCTGGTTTCGGTAATAAATTATCCTTGGCAAGCGATCGCTGTTAGTGGTTTGGGTTTGTGGTTTCTGGAAAGTCGTTTGCGGCGATACAGTTTAAAGGTAGACTTCGCTGCGGTTTTCATCATCGGCTTACAGACGATTTGGCTAGGTTGGCGATTAGTACCTGATAGCTTACAGAAATTGGCGATCGCAACTAGCACCCAACTCACTAATTCTCAAAATGAACCTTGGGCATTGCTGGGTGTAGCTTTATTTCCCTACATAATTTTAATGGTGGCGCTGACAGATAGTCTACATCGCACCGAAAAGCGAGAATTAGCTAAATTTGGCGAACTGCTTACCCTATTATTGGGAACTTTTTTAACAACGATCGCTATAGTAAATCCTCTACTGCGATCGCTAAATCTGCTATTTTCTACCATTACTCTGGCATTTGTCACTCAACGCCGTTCTTCCTCATCCCTTCCCCTGGTATATCTAACTCATATCATGGGAGTGCTGACATTTTGCTCTACCATTAATTGGCTCGCACCAAACCTGAGTCAACAAGTTTGGGCAAGTATTTTATTAGCTCTGATGGTTGCCGAATGGCGATTTAGCGTCGAAGAAGGACTCTGGCAACGTAGTGCATGGGATATCGGCTTAGGACTAGCCGCAGCTAGTTTTTTCCTGTTGTGGATGAATGCAGAATCATCTTGGTATGGTGTAGCTGATAGCCAAGCCTATTTGGGAGCCTTATGGCTAGTTACGCCTATAGCTCTCACGGGTGTTGCTAATTGTACAACTACAGAACGTCGGACTACTACCCGTTACTTGAGTATCTTGGCTGTGGGAGTTGCCCAGCTACTTATTTTGCAGTTACCAGGAATCAGATTAATCGGTTTGGGAGTGGGTGCGGGGTTAATGTTCGCCAATACCCGCTATTTACGAAACCAAATATCTGCGGTAATTACAGAAGGGTTTTTTCTTAGTTTCATTGGGGCGCTGCTGTGGACGGGTGTACCTGGCTTACCTCGCCTCGCCATCGGAGGTTGGTTTCTCGTCGGTGCGATCGCAACCCTAAGTTTATGGTTAGCACGGACAGTTTTGAGCCGACGCGGTAACGAATTAGCACTTGTATATGCAGCCGCTAGTGATAAATGGGCGATCGCCTTGTGTGGTTTTGAGTTGTTTAGTTTGACCATCCACTCAGTACTAATTTACTCAGGGTTTATTACTTCAGGATTTTTGTATTTATCTGCCACTGCAATCGCCCTGACAGCTATTGTTTATCGTAGTTGGTCACAACCGACAAATTGGGCTTTCTATGGCATTGGTTGGTCTTTGGAATTGTTGACATCCCAGGGATTGGGATTTGGGGAACGCTCAACTGTTAAAATTGCGATCGCAAATATCGCTTTAGGTTTAATTGCTCAACTTTTCGGGGAGTGGTGGCGACGACGACATCAATTAGAAAGGCTTCCTAGCAGCCTTCACGTTTTGCCCTTAATTTATGGTGTATTTAGCGTACTGCTGCGTTTTAACACCTTCACCGAGTGGACTGGTTTGTATTCCTTGGGTGTAGCTTTAATAATCATTGGCGTGGGGCGACGGCGCGAGAACTTTAAACCCCTGCTGTATTTAGGAATCATCGGCGTATCCATTTCTGCCTACGAACTTTTGTTCTATCAAATGTTACAAGCTTCAGGAGGAGCATTAGGTGATGGATTAATTGCCATGTCTGCCCTTGGTGCCAGTATCATGTATGCTTACCGGATTTTATCGCCAAGGTTAGTCAGCTACTTACGTCTAACTCCCCAAGAATTAACAGGAATTGCCCATATTCATTGGGCTTGGAGTAGCTGCTTATTAATGGCTGCTATTCCTCTTCCCATTGGAGTTAACCGTTTGGTGGGATTAGCAACAGGAGTATTTTTGATTCGTTATGCCATCTTTCAGGGACGAAATTCGCGCCCTTCCCCTAATATCTGGGGAGGAATCACAATAGCCGAAATGTGGGTTTACCTTGGCTTATTAGAGGTAGCCGGCATGAGGGTTTATTGGCGGGAGACAGCAGTCGGAAAATTTTGGGCTGGGCCGTTAGTTCCTTGGAATGGTGCGATCGCTTGTGTGGTAGCCTATTTTCTATACATTCTCCCTTGGGAAAATTGGGGTTGGTCTAAAAAACCTTGGCAGCAAGCCGCTTACATCATACCACTGATAATTTTATGGGAAACCAGACTGCAAACTTACCCCATTACCTTGGTAATCGCAGCTGGATTTTACATATTTCTGGCAAAAGTTGGTGAAAACATCCGTTTTACCTATATTAGTGTGGCGTTGATTGATTGGGCACTTTACCGTTGGTTTAATTCCTTACATCTCAGGGATGTTTTATGGTATGTAACGCCAATTGGTTTATCACTGCTTTATATTGCTCAAGTAGATACCCAACTCAGACTACCAGAGTACAAAACAGTTCGCCATATTTTGAGAGTGCTAGGTAGTGGTTTAATTTGTGGGTGGGCAATTCTATTTCATCAAAATCCAGCCTGGATACCTGGAATTTTTAGCCTCATTGCCATTTTCGCCGGATTAGCTTTGCGAGTGCGGGCTTTTCTCTACGTTGGTACAGCCACTTTTATAATTACTACAATCTATCAATCGGTAATTTTTAGCTTGCAGTATTCCTTTTTAAAATGGGTTGTTGGCTTGCTAGTCGGCATTTTACTAATTTACATCGCTGCCAACTTTGAAACCCGTCGCGCTCAAATCACTTCTTTAATTCGTAGTGCCATTGATGAATTTCAATTATGGGAATAGGGACGATGTAAACTTGGGCGTTCAGAACTAGAAGTATCATCCCTATCTAAGAGGTTGTTTGAAAAGTTTTTTTTATACGCCTAACCCTTGGAGATCCCCCTAAATCCCCCTTAAAAAGGGGGACTTTGATTCTTCCCCCTTTTTAAGCTACCGTGTATACACAAGTCAAATTACCCCCCTTAATCCCCCTTAGAAAGGGGGGAAATCGAAAATCTAGTTCCCTCCCCTTTATAAGGGGAGGGTTAGGGTGGGGTAAAACCTTGGGTTTTTCAGCTATTTCAGACTTGTGTATACACCGTAGCCTTTTTAAGGGGGGTTAGGGGGGATCAACTAGTGCCTAAAATCACACTTCACTACTTTTCAAACAACCTCTAACAATAATCGGAGAATTAACAGCCGTGAGAGCGTCAAAGTAACTTGAAGCCAAGGTGATGGAGAACTTCACGTAAGCGATCGCGTCCTCTCAATGACTCAACGGTGGCGATCCTTTGGGCTGAGTGTTCTGACCAATCACCAGCAATATTCATCTTTTGTTCAGTATAGAATTCTTTGACGATCTCGTTGTAATGAGCGATCGCTTCTTCTTGATCTGCCAATTTATAAGTTTCGCGGTGCAGCACAGCTGATTGTGGCAACCTTGGCTTAATCGCTGCTTCTACCTCTGGATTGGGATAGCCTACACACAGACCAAATACAGCATACACAGAGGAGGGCAAATTTAATATCTCTGCTACCTCTTGCGGATGGTTGCGAATTCCGCCGATATAGACTGTTCCTAAGCCGAGTGACTCAGCTGCAACTGCTGCATTTTGTGCCGCTAAGGTGGCATCAACTGTTGCCATCACGAACATTTCCAAATATTCCAGCGCATCATGAGATATGCCGCGACTCTCAGCAACGTAACTTAGACGCGCCAAGTCTGCTAACCAAACTAAGAATAAAGGAACTTGCTTAATATGTGCTTGGTTTCCCGCTAGCTTCGATAACTCCTCTTTGCGTTCTCGATCTTCCACTGCTACCACACTCCAGGTTTGCAGATTAGAGGAAGTAGATGCAGATTGAGCGGCTGCAATTAGCAATTCCAGAGTTCCCTGTGGTAGGGGATCGGATAGATAAGACCGGATGGAACGGTGAGATAATAATGCTGTCAGAGAATCATTCCACTCAATTTCAGGGTTGAAGGGAATTTCACCATAGCGCGATCGCAGTAGTTCTATAGGATTAGTCATAATCAACTCCAAGATTTTCAGATGTTTTATTACCAATTCCATTTGTAGAGGCATACGTCTACACATCGCTATGCCCCTACAGCCGATTTATAATTCTGGTCTAAACCTTTGGTGAAAATGCAGCATATTGCTCTTTTGTTAGCACTCCATCTCTGACATTAACTTTTTTTGGAATTAGCTTTAACTCATAATATGTATCAGCAACCTTTTGTTGCAAATTAATCAGATTATCATCAATTGGCACAATTCCAAAATTTCGCCTATTCGTAGCTTTTCTCATTGTTGCTATGTCGATTGCTAGCACAGATGATAGAGTTTGTGCTACCTCTTCTCGATGCTTTTTAGACCATTCTTCAAGATTTTGAATTTCTTCTAAAACTGCCTTCACCGTTTGGGGATTTTCATTAACAAATTTGCGCGTCGTCAAATAATATCCTCCCTGTTTATTAATTCCTGTTCCATCAATCAGAACTCTGGCTTTAGTTCCTTCTTGAGCCGATGCATAGAAAGGATCCCAAATCACCCACGCATCTACACTACCCTTAACAAATGCAGCACGAGCATCAGCAGGTGGTAAATATTTAGGTTCAATATCTGTATATTTTAATCCTGCTTTCTCTAAAGCTTGGACTAACAATAAGTGGGCACTAGATCCTTTTTGAAAAGCAACTTTTTTGCCTTTCAAGTCAGTAAGTTTTTGAATTGAAGAATTCTGAGGAACAAGAATTGCTGAACCAGCAGGACTAGAAACAATACCAGCCACATAAGTTAATGATGCTCCCGCAGCTTGGGCAAATACTGGCGGTGATTCTCCTACATGTCCGAAGTCAATACTCCCCACATTCATAGCTTCTAGTAATTGTGGCCCCGCCGGAAATTCTATCCATTCTACAGATATACCATCTGGTGACAAACGCTTTTCTAAGACACCTTTGTTTCTCAGCAAAATATTCGATTTTTGATAGCCAAATCTTACTACTGTGGCTTTGCCAGAAGCAGAATTACCTTGAGGCGCAGCACTAGGATTAGAAGAATTAACAGTCGATGGCGATGAACAGGCAGCAAATAGCACGCTCAAATAAAGTCCTGTCACAAAAGCCCCAGAAATTGGCAAAACAGAAGAAGAGAATAATTTGTGTTGGTTGTTAAAAGGGATATTCCTGAATTTTATCAACGATATCCACTTGGCAATCAAACGGCGAAAGATTAGGTTAATCATCAAAATGATTTATTTCTCTGAACTATACAATAAATACTATAAACTTATAGGTTTACCGTTGTATGAAAAAATTTAGGGAAGTTTGACATAAAAAAAGCCCGGTAAGTGCGGGAAATTGATCCTTTCCCGCCTATTAAGTAGTTGCACAAAAATATTTACAGTCATTGCGAGCGGAGCGTCTCCAAGAGTTGCAATCCAACCGCAAGCGAATTGCTTCATTCGCAATGACATTGTGTAATTAATTCTGTCCAAGTACTTATCTTTGTTTCAAAAAACACAACACTAATTTAGGAAATCAGGTTCTTCGCGCACAATCCTATCGTAAAGGGGCTGGAAACCAAACCATCCACTTGTATGCGACCCTACTTGAGTTTGTGTTAAGCGGGCTGTTTCGTGTTTGATAATAGTTGGTCTACCAGCAGCTTCTGCCAGTAGTTGAGCTTGGCACGATCGCTCTAAGCTAATGTACCAAAAAGCGGCTTCATCTACCGTATGTCCCACAGTTAAAATACTGTGATTACGTAAAATTATGGCTTTCTTGGGCCCCAAAGCTTCCGCCAGTCGTTGACCTTCAGAAAGTTCTAAAACCACACCTGTGAAATCGTCAAATAGTGAATGGTCTTCGTAAAAAGCACAGGAATCTTGAGTCAAGGGGTCAAGGAGACGACCCAAACTAGACCAGGCTTTGCCATAAAGTGAATGAGCGTGAGCCGCTGCGATCACATCAGGTCGAGCTTCATGAATCTGAGAATGGATGGCGAAAGCCGCTCGATTCACCTGAGCATCGCCTTTAACCACCTCACCTTCTCTGTTAACTAAGAGCAAGTCAGAAACTCGGATATGACCGAAGTATGTTCCTAATGGATTGACCCAAAAATGGTCTGTAAACTCTGGATCGCGAGCCGTAATATGGCCTGCGATTCCCTCGCTGAAACCAAATTTACCAAATAGGCGAAAAGCTGCGGCTAGGCGTTGCTTGCGGTGGAGACGTTCGTCTTCAACTCGCTCGAATATCGGGGGTTGTGGTCGATCATACCTGGACATATTCTTTTTCCTCTTCCTCTTTGCAGGGAGCGTTGGAATACCCAGAGCGAAAGGATTTGACGCTCTGAGATTCTGGGATGAACTGGTGACGCAAAATGCAGCCAGTATCATTACCCAGAATATGGATAGATACAGATGCGTTCTGGGATGTAGTTTTGACGGCGTGGATATCACCATCTGGGGGTAAGAGGCGGTAGATATCGCCTGGTTGAAGCGATCGCACTTCAGTTACTTGTAATTGTGCGTGTCCTTCTGCATCACCGCTATCTACACGGCGATAGACTGTTTCTTCTTGATTGCCTTTGTATAAACCAATCAATCCCCAGGCTAAATGGTCGTGGACAGGAGTCGTAGAACTTGGGGGAATTACCAAACTGAAGACAGACAGCGAACGGTCTTTAGCGCGATAAAGCAACCATTGACCTATACCGCCGCCCATCTTGCTTTCGGGATTAATTTGGGCAAACTTTTCAGGTAGCCATTCCTGTTGGGCAAGCAGTTCTTGAAAATATGGTTCTAATCTAGTGAGAGTTTGGAGGCGATCGCTAGCAGTGCGATTGCTAATTTCCCGCACTGTCGCTACAAAGGATCGTAGTTCCTGGCTCTCAATATACCATTGGTCTTCCGGCAATGGTTCCAATATAGTGTGGTTTGTCATCTATAAATTGCTCCTTTTGGGAAGCTACTAATACTAATTTGTAATTCGTAATTCGTAATTCGTAATTGAATCAGGACTTCAGCAAAAAATAGCCTAAACCTTGATTTTCCGGTAGGGGCAATTCATGAATTGCCCCTACCACGTGTAGTTTTGCATAAGAGGATGTTTGAAAAGTCCTCTTGTTGGTATCAAAAGTTCTAGATCCTCCTAAATCCCCCGATAAATTGGGGGACTTTAGTCACAGCAAAATACTTGTTCAAACAACCTCTAAGAGTACTCCAAGTAAAAAAACGCCCAATTGTCATTGCGAGCGAAGCAAAGCAATCCCAAGGGCTGTGATTGCTTCGCTCGCAATGACGGGTTTTGGATCATTTTTTGGAACACTCTAAGTCCTATTGCCGTTCAATGTTAGTAAGGATGGGGTTGGGGTTAGGTTTGAGAGAAAGTGGTATAAGACGTTAATTACGAACTACGAATTATTTTAATGTTAGGGCGAATTTTGAAGCCAAGTTGCTCAAGTTTTAGATGAGACAGAGACTCCTTGAGAATAATAGTAAAGGGATATCGTTGGAATACGGTAGCTTTACCTTGTGACAATAGCAGCCTAGCATGGCTGATGCGTACTGGATACAACGGTTGTTGGTTGGCATCGAGAATCAATACTTTAGTCATGTAATTTGGAAATAATCAAATTCAAATTATTTACAGCAGTTTTCAGATATTTGAGTGGGGAATGGCAATTAGTTAAATTGCTAATTGCTTGAAAAGACTCTGCGTACTTACCCCCTACGGTAAGGCGAAGCTCCTATGCATTTAAAAACACTAAGATTTTATACAAAGCTGTACTAAGCAATAACAGCTGCTTGTCGCTCCCGTCGTTGCACCTCTGCCCGGACTAGGGGAATTACATCACGACCGTAAGCGATCGCATCTTCTAATGGATCAAAGCCCCGAATCAATAGAGTAGTTACCCCAGCATCATAGTAATCCACAAGGGATTCTGCTACTTGCTCCGGCGTACCAACCAAGGCGGTAGTATTACCATAAGCACCAGTAGCGGCAGCAATTGGAGTCCACAACCGCTTATCAAAAATTTCGCTTTCTTGGGCAAACTGTAATAAACGACTAGAACCTACTGCTTGCGGACGTGCTGAATTAAAGTAGGGAGTTATCGGCAATTGATTTTCTGTTTTTGCCGCCCGAATTTCCTTAACACGCGACAGAATTGAGTGCGCCCGTTCCCAAGCTTTGGCTTCAGTATCACCCAAAATTGGCCGCAAAGATACACTAAAACGTGGCGATCGCCCTGGTGGTGTTACGGCTTTTACTTCGCGTATCCGTTCCTTAATCGCCGCAAGAGGTTCTCCCCACATTGCGTACACATCACTATGCTTTGCACCCACAGGCACTGCTGCACCAGAAGCACCGCCAAAGTACAGGGGTATGTGGGGTTGTTGTAGAGGCTTCACGTCTGAATAAGCATCTTTCACCCGGTAGAATTCGCCCTCATAGTCGAAGGGAGTACTACTTACCCATACTCGGCGCACAATGTCAAGATATTCATCTGTACGGCGATAGCGAGTGTCATGGTCAAGCCAATCACCATCACGTTGCTGTTCGGCATCACTGCCACCTGTAATAATGTGTACGGCAATGCGACCATTAGTAAAATGATCCAAAGTTGCCGTCTTACGTGCAAAGAGCGTTGGAGCCACAAAACCAGGGCGGTGGGCGATTAAAAACTTCAACCGTTCTGTTGCCGCCGCTGCAAATGATGCCACAGTTAAGCCATCGGGGCCAGTTGAACCATAACCAACTAATACTCGATCAAAGCCACCATCCTCATGTGCTTTAGCAAACTTACGAACATAAGCGGCATCTATAGAACCGCCCGTAATCGAAACTGTCGGACTATCTAACTCAGATATTTGACGCGTTCCAATCATTCCAATAAATTCAATCGGCATAGTACATCTCCATTGGGAATTGCGAATTGCGAATTGCGAATTGGGCATTAATTAATTTAGTTATTCTTTCTTCCCCTGCTCCCCCTGCTCCCCCTGCTCCCTCTGCCCCCCTGCTCCCTCTGCCCCCCTGCTCCCTCTGCCCCCCTGCTCCCTCTGCCCCCCTGCCCCCTTCCTACTTAGCCGTGGGGCAGATAGTTGCAGCAACATCCACCTTTTTCGGTAGAATCTTTTGCTCTAGCATCCAGTCAGCAGTCTTCTGAATTTTGGCAACATCATCAGCATTCGGTGTGACAAGTAGCTGTGGCCCTTGATTCTCAGTTACCCGCTTGGCTACGGCTGGGGAAATTTTGATGTCCTTAACTAGAAATTCTGCTGATTTTGCTGTATTTGCATTTAACCAATCGTATTCCTTGGTTAAACCGCTAAAAGCTGCTTTTACTGCCTCTGAAGATTTAGCCGCAGCCTCATTACGGACAAGCATTACACCGTAGGTAGGGGCTGGATGGGTTGTAGTGATTCTCCTCGCGCCATGCTCTAGTTCGGCAATTGAAACATAAGGTTCCCAAACTGCCCAAGCGTCTACAGTTCCTTGGTAGAGGGCGGGTGCAGCATCAGTTGGAGCTAAAAAGACACGCTGAACTTTTTCTTTAGGAATCTTCTCTTTTTCCAATACTTTTAATAACAGATACTCACCTGCACCAGCCTGATTGACTGCAACTTTTTTACCTATAAGGTCAGCAGGTTTACGGATGGGAGAATCGCCACGGACTACGATCGCACTGGCCAATGATTCCGGTCTGGGACGCTGGACAGCACCAATGCAAAGCTCCTGACCGGCGGCGATCGCTGACAACCCTGGGATGTCTCCACACCCGCCTATATCAGCTTGATTAGCGCTAATTGCCTGGAGTAAGGTAGCACATCTGTCAAAAGGGCCAGCCCATTCAACTTTAATATTCTCAGCCGCCAGCCTCTTTTCTAACTCTCCTCGTTGACGGGCAATTGGTACTACACCTCCTTTTTGGTATCCCAGGCGAATCAAGCTGGTTTTCTCTTGAGTCTGGTTACTAACAGTTTTGGCAGTGGTATTAGTATTTGCAGAGTTACTTGGAGCGCAGCCAGAAATAGCTAAACCTAGCCAGAAAGTGCCAACCAATAAAGCATTAAGAGAATTGATTGAGTGTTGTGGCAATAAAAATAAGAACTTTTTGAACTGATTCAACAACTTTTTTATTACTCCTTTGATTTAAGAAAAGATAAGAATGAGAGTCTAAATTTAAACTCCAGCACTCTCGTTCTTATCGCTCACTAGGGATTTTCAAGGAATAAATCATCCAATCTTGTTAGGTAATCTCACAATATTTTTTTTACTAGGAAGTCTTTTAACTCTGATATTGGCTCCCATAAATACGGTAAATCGGTCGGATAACCGTTGAATTAACTACAAGCAAAAATTATCACATATAAATTGAAAAAGCAATAGGCTAGCTGTTAGGAAAGACAAAGCTACACTTTGATTCTTTGAAATACCGTTAAAAAGGCGTAATCGCTTGCAAATGAAGAGTTTTTTCTAACTGCGGATGCTCGAAGCGAAGTTCCCTAGCGTGCAAATGTAACCGACTGGTAACTGCATCGCATCCATAAAGGCGATCGCCTAAAATAGTTACCCCCAGTCCTCGCCCATCAGCCGCATGAACCCTCAATTGATGGGTACGTCCTGTTAGTGGCGTAAATTCTACGCGAGTGTAATCTTGTTCCCTTGCTATTACCTGGAATTGTGTCAAGCTGGATTTACCGCGCTGCCAATCAACTTTTTGATAAGGGCGATTTTCAGGATCTCCCCACAATGGCAATTCAATTGTACCTTGGTCAACTGTTACAGCACCGGAAAGTAGGGCTTCATAAAGCTTGTAAACCTGGTGTTGCTGAAATTGTTGGCTGAGTTGTCGATGAGTTTGCCGATCGCGTGCTAACAACAAAATCCCAGAAGTTTCTTGATCTAGACGATGCACAGATGCAAGCATCATCCCATCCGGTAACAGATGACGTAAGCGACTCAAGACACTATCTTGGCGATCGCGATAACGGCCAGGTACTGAAAGTAGTGCAGCAGGTTTGTTTACTGCAATCAGCCATTCGTCTTCATAAAGAATGGGGATCTCTGCTTTGGTGGTGAACAGTGAGGTAGTTGTGTGAAAATTCCTATTCCTATTAGGGATTGATATAGGTTTCAAGCCTGAGAGCAAAAACCCCATTAATGGCTGACATCTTTCAATACATGCACCATAAAATTCTCCCTGAATTTTATCCTGATTTACTGAAGACGCACCCCACCAAAATTCTGCCATTGCTAGCGGTTTTAAATTATGTGTTGCTGCATAATGCAGTAATTTTGGAGCACAACAGTCTCCAGTACCAGTGGGTAAACCTCCTGGCATCAATTGCTGTAACGATCGCGATCGCCCAGAAAAATTAGTCAGGCTGTAGGTAGCGTGCATCTGAGCTTGTAATTGACGGGATAAAGCTTTACGCTGTTGTTTCAGTTCACTAATTCGCGCATCCGTTGCTGCAATTAACTCCTGGAGAGGCTGTAATACCTCATTTTGTTGACGTTTAAGTTGTCGTCGCTCAATTCCCTGCTGACGACTCTCTTCGTCAAGTTCTTCAAGGGCAATACTGAGTGTTTCTGGAGGGAGTGTATTGCAGATTTGTTGACGTTTTTCCTGTCGTTGCTGTTTACAACGGCGATGGCGATCGCTCATTGCTTGTAACTGTTGCTCAAATTCATCAGACAAAGTTTGATACTGCTGACGTTCAGTTAGTTGCTTTAGACTAAGAATTTCCTGTTTAATCGCGTCTAACCGTGCTACAGTACAGGTTTCTTTTAAAGCAACTTCGTCTCGTCCTGGAATTGGCATTACCCAACCCTCAACTACACTACAACCATTCAAAAGACCGGAAAAGGCTTTTAGTACTTTTTGTTCGCCATTAGGTAGTTCAACCAATAGTATTCCGTACATCTTGCCTTCACGAGAATAATAGTCATTGTTAGCAAGTTGTTGCATTAGTGCGTGAGCGATCGCTTCAGACATTGAGGTGCGGGGTAACTTTAAGCGATCGCCAGTTTGAAGACAACGCCCCTCGTACCAATAACTTATAGATAAATCACTGACAGCAAAATTACAGTCGATGAAATCTGAAAGTGCATACAGAACTACCATACAAAGTATGATTGCAAATTTAGCTGATTTTAATATTGTAGCGATCGCTAAAGAAGCGGTACAGATATTAATTAATATATTCTGATACATCGTTAATGCGTGTCTCTGCAACGTTAATGCATCTCTCTGCAATACTAATGCATCTTGATGCAATCCCAATGCATCACTATGCAATGCCAATGCGTCTCTTTGTAATGTTAATGCTTTCCCTAGACATCTCCAAAAATTAAATATGTGTTATGCAGAACCCTTGTAGAGACGCGAAATTTTGCGTCTCTACATTCTTTTTGAAAATGTCTATTGAATTATGGGCTGCGTAATATACAGCCCATTTTAGAACTTTGTAGCTTACGAAAGTACTGGTTGTGCTTCTAGTTTGTCAGCTTTTTGCTTAAAGACCGTTGGTACTTCTGCGCTGAACACCTCACCTTGAACCACTTGAGAGCGGAAACCATCAACTCCAACTGGAACATCGCCAGTAATGGTGGTGCGATACAACAAACGCTCAACATCCAAATGATCCAAATCTTGAGGAGCTAAATGCACAGTGGCGCGGTTATCCCAGAAGGCGATATCACCATTATTCCAGCGGAAACGGGTGGTGTAAGCAGGTTTGGTGATTTGGTTGAAGAACAACTCAAGCAGCAGCTTGCTTTCTTGTGGCGACACGTCAATAATGTGCGAAGTAAAGCCTGGGTTAATGAACAATGCCCGCTCACCAGTTTCAGGATGAACCCTAACGACTGGGTGGATTGAAACTAGGGGATTAACAGCAATGCGCTCGGTGAATTTGCCGTTGCTGGGCTGATATCCACCTCCATTAAAGCGATGTTCCGCTTTTAATGTGTCTGCTAGCGCCCGTAGAGGTGCTGACAAACCCTCATAAGCTGCAACTAGATTACTCCACTGAGTGTCACCACCGAAGCTAGGAACATTAACTGCACGTAAAATTGACGCTGCTGGTGGATTAATAGCGGCCGTTACATCTGTGTGCCAGGGGCCTCCACTGCGAAAACCATACTGCTTTTCATAGAGTCTACGGTCTACGGGTTTAATCTGCGGAAATCCCGGTACTGGCTCAGGTTCTCCGAGAGGATGTGCAAAAGTCACTTCGCCAAAACGAGATGTGAACTCAACTTGGGCAGCATGATCGATGTTCTGACTACGAAAGAACACAACTTTCCATTTCAATAATGCTTTACGAATTTCTTTGACTTGATCGTTATTCAGAGGACGCGAAAGATCCACGTTACTGATTTCAGCACCAATGAAACCAGCTACTTGTTTGACTTCAATATGCTTGTAGCCCATGTAGATACTCCAAAGTTTGATTCGATGGTGTTCCTACTGCCCCTTTCTTTTGGAATATTGCGATCAACTGCAAGCAATATTTCAAAGGAAGCGGTCGTAGTTTTTAGTATCATACACCAATCCGATCGATTTACAGTAGTATAAAGTAAGATTTTTATATACTGCCGGAAAAACGGGAATCTGAAAGTGCGATCGCTGTATCTATCTTTTACTCATTCATGCAGTCTGTACCGCACCCCTAAGAAGGATGAAAACTTTTACCACAGTTCCAACAGGATGGATTTTATTTAGTAATACTTAATATTCGTAAAACTAACAATTAGTGTATCATATTAACTGTAATTTGCCGTACACTTCTTTGGCTAGGAACTAAGCACGCTGCTCAATGCCCTGCTAAGAGAACTTCTAAAAGTCAAAGTATTGAAGTTGAATGCCAAAAAGGAGGATAAGGAATTGCTAACAGGCTATAGCGAAAATGAACTGCAATTAACTGCTGACGTACTGGTAATTGGTGGTGGCCCTGCTGCTGCATGGTCAGCATGGGCAGCTGCATCACAAGGTGTCAAAGTAATCATTGTTGATAAAGGTTTTCTCGGTACAAGCGGTGCAGCTGCTGCTAGTGGCAATGGCATCATGGCTCCTTCTCCAGAGAATTGGGACAAAGTTTTATGGGAGCGTTATCGCGCCGGAAAAAACCTAGCTAACTTACGTTGGATCGAGCGTGTTATCGAAAAAACTTGGCTTAGTTTGCCTCTAGTAGAAAAGTGGGGCTATCGTTTCCCTAAAGAAAATGGGGAATCGGTGCGTCAGAGTTATTATGGCCCTGAATATATGCGCGTACTCCGTAAAAATCTCTTGCGGGTTGGGGTTCAGATTCTCGACCAAAGTCCGGCTTTAGAGCTTTTATTAGCTGACGACGGCTCAGTAGCTGGAGCAAGAGGTGTGCAGAGACAAAATCATCGTACCTATACCGTTCGTGCTGGTGCAGTAGTCTTGGCCAATGGCGGTTGTGCATTCCTAAGTAAAGCATTAGGTTGCAATACCAATACAGGTGATGGAATGCTGATGGCAGTGGAAGCTGGTGGCGAACTTTCCAGTATGGAAGCTTCTAATCACTATGCCATCTCGACTGCTTTCAATGCCACAGTGACACGGGGAGTTCCCTTTGGCTGGGCTAGTTATACCGATGAAGCAGGGAACGATCTTGGTGGCTATGTCAATGGTCGTCGCGATCCATCCTTCCTTCCCAATGCTCTCCTCAAAGGCTCCGTTTATGCGCGTTTGGATCGAGCCACACCTGAAGTCAAGGCAGTAATTGAAAAGTCTCATTTCATATCTTTTCTACCCTATAAAAAAGCTGGCATTGATCCCTATACAGAACGAGTACCTGTAACACTGATTTTAGAAGGTACAGTCCGTGGTACAGGTGGAATTCGGATTGTGAATGATAGTTGCGGTACAAAGGTTCCTGGACTCTACGCCGCCGGTGATGCGGCATCGCGGGAATTTTTAGCAGGTTTAGCTTCTGGGGGTGGTGGCCCCAATGCTGCTTGGGCAATCTCCACAGGACAATGGGCTGGA
Source organism: Nostoc sp. KVJ3 (assembly GCF_026127265.1). Classification (GTDB taxonomy): domain Bacteria; phylum Cyanobacteriota; class Cyanobacteriia; order Cyanobacteriales; family Nostocaceae; genus Nostoc. The sequence goes on along the minus strand of NZ_WWFG01000001.1, from coordinate 1,765,341 downwards.
GTTGGCGCAGCTGCCTTTGCCAAGAGTCTTGGCGATCGTGCCCATGAACGGGTAGCACATCCTGCTGGTCAAGCCGGATTACGTTCGCCGATGGCGGGGCATAGCCCATCGTCCTCCCCCTCTGCCGAAACATTTGATAGCGAAGCGATCGTGCGCGGTGTACAAGCGCAGATGTTCCCGTTAGAGAAAAATTACTTGCGTAGCGAGCAGGGACTTCTGGATTCCCTCGCCAAATTAGAAACACTGTGGCAGCAGGTACGGGGAAATCCGAAACAAGATACAGTGCGCGATGTGGAATTTTCTCGGCGAGCGGCTGCTCTGACGGCTGTAGCACGATGGGCATATTTTAGCGCTTTACATCGCACAGAAAGCCGCAGCGAACATATTCGGATGGACTATCCCGAAACCGATTCAAATCAGCGTTATTACCAAGCAACCGGCGGCTTAGATCGTCTATGGGTAAGGCGTGATTGGCTAACGGATGCCATCGCTACACCACCATTACCAACCACTCAAACCACACCTTCTATATCAAAACTGTAGCAGGAGCAGGATTATGATCGAGCTTGTTAGCCATAAACTCTGTATTAATTGCAATGTGTGCGTCCAAGTATGTCCTACCAACGTCTTTGATTCTGTACCCAACCAACCACCTGCGATCGCCCGACAAGAAGATTGTCAAACTTGTTTCATGTGTGAAGCATATTGTCCTGCGGATGCACTCTATGTTGCCCCTGAATCCCATACCAATGTTGCAGTCAATGAAGATGATTTAATTGAAAGTGGCATCATGGGTGAATATCGCCGCATCTTAGGTTGGGGATATGGCAGAAAAAACAATAGTGAATTAGATACTGCTCATCAGCTACGCCAACTACCGCGCCCCTATCAAAGTTAAATTAGGGGTTTGACGGATCGCCAAAGTCCCCACCCATATACTCATTGAGTGGGGATTATGAGCGGCTGACGACGACGAAAGCAGTTAGCGGATTGTTTTTTTGCACTTCTTTATTTGCCGTAATAAACCCTAGCATCCCGGTATCCTATATTTCGCAGATACTTATTCCATTCCTCAGCTTGAAATCGATTAGAGAAAGGCCCTACTGCTACGTGTGGCCCTCGTGGTTGCGTCCTTTCGAGGACTGCGCCAGATCGTCCTAAATCCTGACTAAATCGGGCTAGATTCTGCCTAACTTGGTCTGCGATCGCAGATAATTTTTCTTGAGTAGTGGGAATAGCGACATAATATCTAGATCCTTGCTTCGGAGGATTTATATTATTGCGATCGTCTAAAAAACTATTGCCTGGTTGGATTTCTTGTCCGTTAGCGAAGCTAATAATCCGGGCGTTATATATGCCTCGTGATTGTAACTCGCTTACCCGTTGTTGGGCGTTAGATACCCTGTTAAAAACACCTGACTGAATGACATTCCGTCCTTGGTACTGGCGAATGTAGGCACTGGGTTCAATCCGACGGATTGCTTGTAGTGTCTGGAAATCACTACCATCTACGTAAACTAAGTAGCGCTCAAAGTTCTGGTTATTATATTGACTAAACTGTGTAGGTTGAGAGGGCTGAAAGTTCTGTTCAACTGGATTGTTTTGTAATGATTGGGGGGGCTGAAAATTCTGTTCAACTGGATTGTTTTGTAATGGTTGGGGGGGCTGAAAGTTCTGCTCCAATTGATTCTCTTGAACTGGTTGTAACTGCGGTGACGGCTGTTGACCAAAGGGAATTGGCGGTGGCGGTAAAGCTTCACCTCCTTGTTGAGCAAGTAGCAGGTTATTGTGTATTTGTGCTTGTGCTGGAGTAGAGTCAGAAATCAGCATTAACCATCCTCCCACTAACAGGGAGAGAAGTCTGATAGTAGGTTTCCAACCCTCAGAACTTTGGCGCAGCATCTGAAATGGAATAAATTGATTTGCTAATCCTCTCAACATAGTAGTTAGAAAGTAGTCAAAGTATTTCTAAGCAATTTTCATTAGGAACTATGGCGGTTCCCATTCAAATGTGGTACAACGTCATCTCGTAAGGTGTAGGGGCAATTCATGAATTGCCCCTACGGGTGTACCTCACATAAATAAGAACTACTATAATTAGTTCACTGTTGTAGCAACTACTATATAGCGTTAACGTAAAATTAGCTCATCTGCGTGGCAAAAAATACATCTGATTCAATTTTGGATTTGGGATTTTAGATTGACCCTATGATATCCCTGACGCGTTCCTACAACCCTCATCGAAAGTAGGAATCCAAAATCCTAAATTTCAAATCTAAAATTCGGTAAACAGCACCGCTAATTCAGTTCCTTAAAAACCGGGCGTTGCTGAATCGAGGTATGAGAATGTAGAGACGAAAAATTTTACGTCTCCACAAGGATTTTTCACCGCAATGCACAATCGTTTTCATCCCGCAATCAGCAACGCCAAAAACCAAAGTGCTTTGTTAGCAAGGCTTTGAAAGAGTGTGTGCTACAATTGAACAGCCACGGATATCGTGTCGTGTTTTGTATGAAAAAAGTCGTCGTTGGTCTTTCTGGTGGCGTTGACAGTTCCACCGCCGCAGCTATCCTGCACCATCAGGGCTATGAAGTAATTGGTTTGACTCTTTGGCTAATGAAAGGCAAAGGTCAATGTTGCTCTGAAGGTATGATCGACGCGGCTGATCTCTGTGAACAACTGGGCGTTCCCCATGAAGTTGTGGATATTCGGGATGTCTTTCAAACCCATATTATTGATTATCTGGTAACTGGATACAGTGCTGGGATCACACCATTACCTTGCTCCCAGTGCAATAAAACGGTGAAGTTTGGGCCAATGGTGCAGTATGCCCACGAACAATTGGGATGCGATCGCATTGCCACCGGTCATTATGCGCGAATTAGCTATGACGAAGCAACTAGACGTTACCAATTATTAAGGGCTGTTGACCGCAATAAAGACCAGTCATACTTCCTCTATGATTTGTCTCAAGATTTACTTGCAGCAACTATATTTCCTCTAGGCGAACTAGAAAAAACTGATACGCGCCGGATTGCGGCTGAGTACGGACTGAAAACTGCTGATAAGCCAGAAAGTCAAGACTTGTGCTTAGTGGAAAGCAATGGTTCCATGCGGGCATTTTTGGATAAATATTTAGCTCCCAAAACAGGCGATATTGTCGATGTCACAGGTAAAGTTTTGGGACAGCATGATGGTGTCCATCACTACACCATTGGCCAGCGCAAAGGTTTGGGGATTGCGGCTGCCGAACCGTTGTATGTGATTGAATTAGATGCGGAAAATAATAAAGTAGTAGTAGGCGATCGCACTAAGGTAACTCAGCCTGAATGCACTGTCGGAAGGGTAAACTGGGTTTCCATTGCCGAACCATCCACCCCAATTCATGCCGAAGTGCAAATTCGCTATCGTTCAACCGCTACACCAGTAACGGTGATTCCGTTGGAAAACTCCCATGTGCGTTTGGTGTTTGATGAACCCCAATTCAGCATCACCCCCGGACAAGCGGCGGTGTGGTACGACGGGGAAAAAGTCTTAGGTGGCGGAATTATTGAGCAATTTAGTTAATAATAGGACTTACGCAAAAACTCTCTGAAAGTCTTATTTCTTTGTGTCCTTTGCGGTTCGTTTTTTCATGATTTTACGTAAGTCCTGAATAATAACTCTTACCCTGTTTTGGCATCAAATTGGCAGAGCCACGCAACGCACTGGCTCCCCTACAATACCTAATTTTGTTCAAAAATCAAATAGGAGTCCTATATTTAGTTCACTACTGTTTGTGAAGAGCAAGTGTCAAGATCGTCTGATTTCTACCTTATAGCGAAAGCAAAATGCATAATTAATAGGAGGTGGCAACCTCCTGCGTTGGAGAAGTGTCTCATCTTAAAGTAGTAGACGCAATAATTCAGAGCGTCAATTAGATACTAGTGTGATTAGATGACCAGCATGAAATTCCAACTTTACTTAGGCTTTTTATTTTCCCAGATTAAAGTACGTTATTGGTGGGTAAGTGTCCTTTTGTGGATTGCTTTGGTTGCCCCAGCCCAAGCGTCTGTAATTCTACGCGTGGCAATTGAGAGGGGCGTTAATCAGGTAAAAGTGGGTAGTTCCACCACTGGAATCGTCAAGGATAGTACCGGTCGGACTCTCGGACAGTTACCAGCGATGAGTGCATATTATGCCCAAGCTATTCCTGGCGGAGTTGCTTTAGATAAGTGGCAGTCTGGTTTATTTTGGATTGAGCCAACAGGTAAAGGATTCGTTTATATTGGCGATCGCTGGTATCGGGGTAGAACTCTGGTTGTTCCTACAGAAAAAGGCTTAACAGCTGTTAATTGGGTTGATGACCAAGAATATCTTTATAGCGTTCTCGGTGGTGAAATGGATGCTAGCTGGCCTCAAGAAGCACTGAAAGCCCAAGCGATCGCAGCTCGCACTTATGCCCTATACGAACGAGAAAAACAACGGAATAATCCAGTTTACGATTTAGGTAATACCCCAGATCGTTGGCAAATTTACAAAGGTGTTATCAGTGAAGCTCCTTCTACTTACGCCGCAGTAGATTCCACACTAGGGCAGGTACTAACTTACAAAAATCGGATTATTCTCTCAGTTTTTCATGCTTGTTCTGGGGGACATACCGAAAATGTAGAAGACGTTTGGGGAAGCAACGAGCCTTATCTACGTGCTGTTCAAGACTACGATCAAAATATCAGCGAATGTAATTGGGTGAAAACCTTCTCTCCCAGTGAAATTAGCGCTAAATTCCCTGATGTGGGCAATGTCAAGGATATGATTCCAGAGACATACTCTCCTTTCCGTAGTGTTAAAGTTTTAAAAATTGTTGGCAACAAGGGTACAAAGGTGCTACAAGGCGAGGAAGTGCGAACAGCTCTTAGGTTAAAAAGTACCCGCTTTACTGTCACTAAGGGAGCAGATGGTAGTTTTGTACTGCAAGGGCTTGGCTTCGGTCATGCTTTAGGTATGAGTCAGTGGGGAGCGTATAATTTGGCTCGGCAAGGAGTGAACCACCTGCAAATATTGGGGCATTATTATCAAGGTGTAGCCCTAACACCAATTCAGGCGAAGTAAGGAGAAAGTTAGGAGTTAGAAGTTAAGAGTTAGGAGTTTTAAATAAATCTTAATTATTCACTCCTCACTCTCAACTCTTCACTCTATTCTCCACTCCCCCTTTCTAAGCGTTTTTGCCATTCAGCATCAATTTGTGCAGAACGCTCAACTTCCTGGTCGAGTAAGTCAGTTTCGCTAGAATAGACTATATCTTCCTTGCCAATAACTTTTTCTGTGGCAAATTGTTGAGCATAGTCGATTTTTTGTTGCAAAGGTGCATCAGGACTTGCCAATAGCCTTGAGCGAGAAAGGCGATCGCGGTTGCGATCGCCTATTTTGCGATTACGCCACCCAATCCAGAAATAACGCAATAAAGGTATGCTTAAAAAACCTGCTCCGTAAGCCAATAGCAGCCAATAAATTCCTTGCACAAAACCTACAAAGGCTCCCAGTTCACCTAACCGGGCGATAACAGTGCCATCTCTCAACAAACTTCCCAGTACTAAGGCAAGAACAAAATTTAGTACACCCAACCCAGCACTCAGCATAATTTGCCCGGAACTTGCGGCACTAAAACGCCAGGGAAATTCTTCTAAGTGATCTGATATTGCATGACGGCGCTTTTTAACTGCACTCACCTGCAACTCTGGGAAGTAATAAATAATTTGCCCTTCTGGACTTACGCTCGGTTGCCCATTAAATCGCGTCAGAACGGGCAACATATAATCTTCGTACTCTCTTGTATATCCCTCGCCAATGTCATCCAAATATGGGGAAATTTGTTCTGCTACCACTGCGCCACGGTTAATCTGAATCACCGTAGCAATTTCTTGCCAGCGGCGTTCTTCTAAGTTGGCGTTAGGATTACCATCGCCAAATAAAAACGAAAACACAGCTTCAAAGAAATTCAGATTGCTTTCTTCTCGCCTTTCACGTCGTCGTTCCTGATAGTGGTTATCATAATTTGGGCTAAGATACCAGAATAAATTTGGAAAATAGAAGAAGCCCCCACTGCCGAAATTACTGCCCCGATTGTTGCCGTTACGGTCTGAATTGGCAGAGGTAATAATAATGTAGATGGTAACAGTTATCAGTACGATGGAAACAGTTAAGAAAATTCCAAAAGAAATGCGAATCAGGTAAAATAGTACACTCCAGACCTTTTTCCACCATTCCTGCAATTGTAACTGGAAGTATTTATTACGCAAAATTGCTCGAAAATTTGGCGGAAAAAGGTAAACTATATCACCTGAGTCCGCTACCTGCAAATGTCCCCCGGCATCAGATGCCAGGGCTAACAAGCTTTGATTAGCTTCAGCGACGTTCAATCCTGCCTGGGTGGCCACATCCCCAACCGTGACACGGTAGCCCAGTTTTTCCACAGCTTCCATGATGGTGGAATTGGGAGCCATTGCTCTCCCCTCCTATTGAAACTTATTCCCTTCTCTTAAGTATAAAGTTTTATTTTGATTGACTTAGCAGAAGTAAAGATAAAGCGTCAACAACCCCACCCACAAGGGGATGGGGCTTGTGATTCAAGTTCCCATTTCTGGACAGACCACAATAGGCTGATTGACCGCAGCCCGAAGTTTTAGAAAGTCCTCACGAATATTGATCGCAGCGTTGTAATCTGCATGGCACTCGTACTCACACTTCTTGCACCGAAATTCAGCCTGAGACGGGCGATTGCCGCGCTCAATGTGTCCACACTGGCTGCACTTCTGAGACGTGTAGCGTGGGTCAACAAAGCCCACACTTACGCCCCTGGCTTCGGTTTTGTAGATGACGAATGCCTGGAACTGCTGGAAACTCCATCCATGCAATCTACGGCGCTGAACCTTCCTCATCTTGGCTCGACCGCGAATATTCGTGAGGTCTTCAAAAACCAATGTTGCGCCACTGCTTACAGACCGAGCCAGTCGCTTACTCAGCACATGGTCGCAGTCTTTTCTGAAACGTCTCTGTCTGCCCGACAGCTTTTAGGTCTTAGCCGACTTCAAAGCTTCAGTTGCTTTGACTCTAGCAGCACAAACCAGTTGAGAAGGCAGTCCAGTGATGGCGCGATGGTCGTAGTAGGTCGCTTTGTGCAACTCTACGCCATTGCCAATTCCCGTTTCCCATCTATACTTGCATACGGCATTGAACGACCAGGTGTACTGCTCAATCGTTTGAGACAGAACCTTAGCCTGTTCAGGGTCGGGTTGAAGTTGGATGCGAATCGTTCTTTGCATACAGATATACTATCTCATATACAGAGGGGGTATCTGTTAGCTACAAAGATTATTTGGCATTTGAAACCGGGATTCACCGGATTTCACTCTTCCGCAACTATCCCTCCCAACCCACAAGGGGATTGGGTTTCTCGGTGAAAGATCATGAGTAACTAAACACGCAGTATGTTATAATCCTTTACCTTAGCTTGGTTCACCAGCAAAATTTCTGCTCAAATATGGTTCAATATACTCTCGCTCAAAGCCCAGAAATTATCCTTACTGTTTCTGGAAAAGATTCAGCTAAAGCCCGTGATAAAGCAATGGATCAGCTGATGGAACTGATGGATGCAGGTAAGCTACCAACGGAACTGGAAGAAGGATTTGGCCCTCAACAATTAATTGAGGTTAAAGAGTCAACTATTGATACTGCTAGTGGTGAGGATAGTATTACACAAGCTGTCCAGGTTTTAAGTAACCTGGCCACACTCAAGCTGAAAGTTCAGGAATCACGATCTGAAGCGTTAGAAATTCGCAAAGCGGTTGATGTTCTATTCACCGACGATTCGGTGACAGAAGAGGAAATTACTAGACTTAAGGAAGGTTTTAAAGTCCTCAAAAATTTCGCCCAAGCTAATGTGCGCTACCAAGAAGCACGAGCTAAGGCAGAACAGGCTCGGGAAACTCTGGATCTAGCTCTCAAATCACCTGATAAGTAGATTCTACACAATCAAATGGGTTGAGACACATTTCTAACTAATTCAATAAATACTCTAAAGACAGGCTATCATACTGTCTTTAGATTTACTGGGGCGCTAGGATTCGAACCTAGGGATGGCGGGACCAAAACCCGCTGCCTTACCACTTGGCTACGCCCCAAAGACTTTACTCTAGTTAATATAGCAGTTACTCCTGGGTTTATGTCAAGTACTTTAATAGTTTATTTCAGATAATGGGTTTTTAAACCAGGACATTGATTGGTCAGAATCCTTATATATGAATCAATTAAAGCAGAAATCCCTTTTTCTTCAGACAATCTACCAATAAAAAGTAAGTAGTCACGATCTTCATAGCAATTCTGGAAACCAGAGTAATGGATAGTACAGATGTCGGTTGCCAAATTAAATGACCACTTGACAAATTAATGTCTTCAAAATATTTAGCTTAAAACCCTTACTTGATAAGGGTTTTACTATTTTAGGCTGAAAATAGGCTACTAGAGGCTTATTGCCAAAATACTTGTCCTCTTTTGGAATTTTGACAAAATATCTGTCCTTTCCTGAAAAACGCTGTGAGCCTACATTTTTATGAAAATTGACAAAATAAATGTCCCTTTCATAGTACAATACAACTACGTTTGTATTAAACAATTATGTAAAAATGCTGGACAATCATACCAATAGCGATCAAGAGGCAGAAAAGGATGAGATTGTGACGGAACTCTCAGCAGATGATAGGCATTTGCTGGATATGATTCAGCAATTACTAGAACCATGCGATCGCATCACCTATGGAGAAAGACAAAGGGAGGTCGCAGCCAAACTAGGCAAGTCTGTGCGAACGGTACGGCGACTCGTAAAAAAATGGGAAGAGGAAGGTTTAGCTGCACTTCAAACTACGGCACGGGCTGACAAAGGCAAACATCGAATAGATAGTGATTGGCAACAGTTCATCATCAAAACTTATAAGGAAGGCAATAAAGGTAGTAAGCGAATTACTCCCCAACAAGTGGCAATCAGAGTACAAGCAAGGGCGGCTGAATTAGGACAAAAAAAATATCCCAGCTATAGGACTGTTTATCGAGTTCTACAACCGATTATTGAGCAACAAGAACAAAAAGCAGGTGTTAGAAGTCGAGGTTGGCATGGTTCTCGATTATCAGTTAAAACCCGCGATGGCAAAGACTTATCAGTAGAATATAGCAACCATGTTTGGCAGTGTGACCATACTCGTGTAGACCTATTGCTGGTAGATCAGCATGGTGAACTTTTGGGTCGTCCTTGGCTGACAACAGTTGTCGATACTTACTCCCGTTGCATGATGGGGATAAACTTAGGCTTTGATGCTCCGAGTTCTCAGGTAGTAGCATTAGCACTGCGCCATGCAATTTTGCCAAAGCAGTATGGGTCAGAATATGGACTCCATGAAGAATGGGGAACCTACGGAAAACCAGAACATTTTTATACCGATGGTGGTAAAGATTTTCGCTCAAACCATTTGCAACAGATCGGTGTGCAATTAGGATTTGTTTGTCATTTACGCGATCGCCCCAGTGAAGGTGGTATTGTTGAGCGTCCTTTTGGCACTTTTAATACCGACTTCTTTTCTAATATGCCAGGATACACAGGATCAAATGTGCAGGAACGTCCAGAGCAAGCTGAGAAGGAGGCTTGTCTGACTTTACGGGAGTTGGAACATAGGTTTGTACGCTACATCGTGGATAAATATAACCAGCGTCCTGATGCGCGTCTTGGCGATCAAACTCGCTATCAACGATGGGAAGCAGGGTTAATTGCTTCTCCTAATGTAATTTCAGAAGAGGAGTTACGTATTTGCCTGATGAAGCAAACTCGACGCTCCATTTATAGAGGTGGATATCTGCAATTTGAAAATCTGATGTATCGGGGAGAAAATTTGACAGGTTATGCAGGTGAAAGCGTTGTACTGCGCTATGACCCCAAAGACATTACAACTTTGTTGGTTTATCGCCATTTGGGTAATAAAGAAGAGTTTTTAGCTAGGGCATTTGCTCAGGATTTAGAAACTGAGCAATTATCTTTGGATGAGGCGAAAGCTAGTAGTCGTAAGATTCGGCAAGCAGGGAAGATGATTAGCAATCGCTCAATGTTGGCAGAGGTACGCGATCGCGAAACTTTTCTGACCCAAAAGAAAACCAAAAAGGAACGTCAAAAAGCAGAACAGGCTGTAGTTGAAAAGGCTAAAAAACCTGTGCCTGTTGAAGCAGAAGAAATAGACGTGGCATCTATTGACGGTGAGCCAGAATACCACATGCCAGAGGTATTTGATTACGAACAAATGCGTGAAGATTACGGGTTTTAGAATATGAATTCCAAACCAGCACAAGAAGTAGTTCAACAATTAGGTAATATTCCACAAAATAATGAAAAACTACAAGCAGAAATTCAACGATTGAACCGAAAGAGTTTTATCCCACTTGAGCAAGTGCAGATTCTCCATGAATGGCTGGAAGGAAAGCGTCAAGCACGTCAGTGTTGTCGAATTTTAGGAGAGTCACGTACAGGCAAAACTATTGCCTGTGATGCTTACAGGTTAAGACATAAACCAACGCAACAGCCAGGTAAACCTCCAATAGTTCCTGTTGCTTACATTTTAGTTCCTCCAGAATGCAGCTCTAAGGATTTATTCAGGTTAATTATTGAGCATTTAAAATATCAAATGACGAAGGGAACAGTTGCAGAAATTCGAGAACGGACTCGGCGGGTTCTTAAAGGCTGTGGGGTAGAAAGTTTAATTATTGATGAGGCTGACCGCTTGAAGCCGAATACGTTTAAAGATGTAAGAGACATTGGTGAAGAATTAGAAATATCTGTTGTCTTAGTGGGTACTGATCGTTTAGATGCTGTCATTGGGAGGGATGAACAAGTTAAACGCCGCTTTCAAGCTGGTCATAGGTTTGGTAAATTGTCAGGAGAAGATTTTAAACGAACAGTAGAAATTTGGGAACGGCAAATTTTAAGACTGCCAGTTGCTTCTAATCTTTCCAGTAAGACAATGCTTAAGACTTTGGGTGAAGCAACTGGTGGTTACATTGGTCTGCTGGATATGATTCTCAGGGAGGCAGCCATTCGGGCATTGAAGAAAGGATTACAGAAGGTTGATTTGGAAACGCTGAAGGAAGTAGCTGCGGAGTACAAATAATGGAAATGGTAGAGATTCAAACTTGGCTGTTTCAAATAGAACCTTTAGAAAGAGAAAGTTTAAGCCACTTTTTAGGACGCTTTCGACGAGCAAATGATTTAACGCCTACTGGGTTAGGTAAAGCAGCAGGACTTGGCGGTGCGATCGCCCGATGGGAAAAATTTCGGTTTAATCCCCCACCGTCTCGCCAGCAATTAGAGGCATTGGCTAAGGTTGTGGAGGTTGATGCTGATAGGCTAGCGCAGATGTTACCACCTCCTGGGGTGGGGATGAAGCTTGAGCCGATTCGGTTATGTGCTGCTTGTTATGTTGAGTCACCTTGTCATAAGATTGAATGGCAGTTGAAGATAACGCAAGGGTGCGATCGCCACCAATTAATTTTGTTGTCAGAATGTCCAAACTGTGGGGCAAGATTTAAGATTCCAGCAGTGTGGGTGGATGGTTGGTGTCAGCAGTGTTTTCTGAGTTTTGCCGATATGGTAAAGTATCAAAAGTCTTATCGATGACGGAGTTTGTGCAAACATAGTAGTACTTTTCAAATATTAGCTACAAATCATCCCCCCTTGCTTTCATGGAAAAAAAGGAGCAAGGGGGATATCGTATGTTTCAACAAACAAGAGAATTCGCTACAAGTTAAGTTGACTTCCAGAACGACAGAATCATGGGGTAATTTGCTCTGGTTGCTCGACTGCTGGATTGAAAATGATTGTGAAAGTTGCACTTGGTATCAGTCGGTGTAGAGCTTGTGAATAAGCCTCTGCGTCACTGCGGCGACGAAAACGAGCAACTATTTGATGTTGCATACTAGGAAAATGGCGGACTATACACCAAGGATTTAGCTTTTCAATGTAGGTCATAAAAACCTCCTGATCATACTTATGATTTAGCTGGTAAATTGCAGTCGAATAATAGATAAAAGTGACTTAAACATTCTCAAAACTAAAGCCACCCTACTGTGAGAGTGGCTGGTAAAAAAATGTCATCCTGACATTGCAATTGGTTGACGGTTCGACTTCGCTCACCGTCAACTTTTCGATTCCTACTTATGCCCTGTGAGAGAACAGAGTATATTCAGACATTCTTCGGGAATTTCCTCGAAGTGTTCTAGCAGGAAGTCCATCAGGGCAAGATGGCGTAAATCACTGGGCATGGGACTGCGGTAATTGCGACCCTTGGAAAACCAACGCCGGACAGTTGAAAGTGAACGAGAGCAAATACGAGCGATCGCCTCATGATTAACATCCCATTTGGCATAAAAATTCTTGGGTGTCATTTTCGCCGCCTGGTAAGGGGAAGTGAGGCGATCGCGTATTGTGTTTACAGAAGATAGGCTATCCCTTCGATGAAGCGGCTTGGGACTGGGACAAGGTTCAAAGTTCCAGCATTGTGGGTGGATGCTTGGTGTCAAAAGTGCTTTGTGTCGTTCACGGAAATGGTAAAGTGGCGAAGGGTTATTCTGCGAGATGCGACAAATCCATGAGACACCTACAAAACATAAGATTTTAGTCAAAGATTGTGTCGGTTACATCAATCGTGTATTATCATATTAGTACAAATATACTGTAGCCTACTGATGAGTAAGCCAAAAAGTGTTAAAGATTGCAAAAAAAACAACTATAATTAACCGATAGAAACATTGTATAAAATCTTTATATTTTATTAAATAAAAAGGATTATGAATCTTTATATACATTTATATTTGTTCATTAATTAGACTATTTTGTGGCAGTTAGCAGAGAGAAAGGTCATGTTGGATAAACTAATAAAATATTTTGTCTACGCGACAAAAGGGTATATTACAAAAACACAACTGATCAAGTTTTTGTATTTAGCTGATCTTTACTCTGTTAAGTGGACAGGAAAGCAGCTGACTGATCTAGATTGGTGTTATTATCAATTTGGCCCTTGGAATGAGGGTATAGATGCTGCTTTAAATCAAATGAATGGGAAAGAAATTATTCAAGAATATCAGGAAAATGCAACATACATTAGACCTGTGGATGAAGCTGCTCAAGTAGATGATTTGCAAATACCTCTAAGTCTTAAGTTCATGCTGGATAATATTCGGAGAGAGTGGGCTGGCTCAGATAAACTGAATCAGTTACTAGAGTATGTATATAGCACTGCTCCAATGCTGGAAGCAAAAAATACCCATAAACCAGAAGAAAAAGCTAGACTTAACTTACAAGCAGAAAGAGAAAAATTAGTCAGTGAATTAGGATTGTAAAGTGGCTGGACAAAGACCTAGACAAGGTTGGATCTATTCCATAAATCCCTATAGGGTATCTCTTCGTTGCAAACTGGGTCATGTCCATATTTATAATTTAGATGAGCCAGGTGAAGTAGAATGTCAAACTTGCACTGAGAATATTAATTCAAGTAGGGTTTTCAGAGGGATACATCCTTATATCATCTGGACAAACGATCAATTTCAAGATGAATCTGGATATATAGCAACGTTTTCCGTTATTCCTCTGACTTCCCAAGGAACATTTAACGGTTTACCAACCACATATCCAATTAACTCTACAAGTAGAAATGGTCTTGATAAAAGTTCATACGCTTTAGTTCATCAAATATGTACTGTTGATGCTAATTGCTTCAAAGACGCATCAGCAAATTGGTTAGATAGAATTGGACAATTGGATAAGCCAGATAAAGACGCTGTAGAAGAACGGTTAAAGTATTTTTTGAATATTCAAGAAAATCCTAGTGAAGACTGGTTCGCCCAAAATGCGTCTCCAGAACTTTTAAAAAAAGTCTTTGATTATCTACCTGAAGAAACCAAAAGTTTAGTCATAGAAGAATTAATAAATAATTTAGGCTTATAATACCTAGATATTTATCAATGAAAACTTTTATATACCCAATTATTTATTCAATTTATTCCAATCATATTTAGATATTTATTTGATTTAACTAAGTTTAATCCAACGGACAAATATTCTTAAATTTGATACTTACATGAACTACAAATCTGGTAATTGTTTCACTGCATTTGCTATTATACTTGAGTCCTGACAATAAGAAATTCCAACGTCTCGAATACGGCGAGAATCTTTAATGAGGTTATACTTAGCATTTATCATCTGCTCATCGTCCCATAGCAAATCAAATCCGCGTTCAATAAGAATTGCTATTTGATCTGTAATCAGGTATCGTCCATGAGTCATTTCTTGTTCACGCCTCACCTCTTCTTTAATCGTTAGCTTGAAGGAGGGAAAACTGAACTTAGTTTGCATATCCTTTTCAAATTGACGGAGAACTCTCTGAGCTTCCGATATCTTAGCCTCATTTAAGTATCCAGTATCAAAACCACTGTAAACTTCAAATATTCCTGTAGATTTATGACTTGAACACTTTAAATATACCTCTAAAAACCATGTTAAAGTTGCATTGTAATGTTCGGGTATAAATGCTTTAATTTCTAATTTATCTCGAATTGATCTTCCAATCATTCTATCGTAGATTTTTATATGTTTAGCATCTCTAAATAGAGGTATTAAAATGTTCTCCTCAAATTGTTCTTGAGTCCAATCTCCATTAGCAAGAGTAATACCACAAGAATTTTGTTGGCAAGTATCAGCAAAATTTGAAACTGTATAGTTAGCAACATGAACAATAGGAACTATTTTAACTGAAGAAAGTTGCTCTCTAGCGCATTTGTAACAATCATCAATCGCAAGCACGATTCGTGGCAAGTAGGTTTTAGCAATCCCAATACAGTGCTGACACGGATGATTTATACAAGCTAATGCCAAAATATCTTTAGAATCTACTGCAATGATACGATTAGCCTTGTCCAGTTGTACTAACAGGGATTGCGCTTTCTTTCTAAATTTTTCAGGCCAATTGTTTATCGCTGCTCCTAAAGATTTTTTTATACAATCATCTTTATCTACTAAAACAACACAGGTTTTTAATAAATCCTGAAGTAAACTAATAATTGTATTAAAATACCAAGGATTTTTATCATTTCTTGGTATGAAGATAGAAGGAATAATAACGACTCTTAACAGCATATTATTTTATGAGAAAATTTCCTTAAAGTCATCGTCAAAAAATCCATCAGGCCACTCATCAATAAAGTCTCCTTCTTCGTCTAGCCTCAACTCTAGGCATTGTGAGCCTTTTGAGTTGGAGTCAACATAAATCACTGAAATATCTTCTGGACTTAAATTTCCTTGACGAATTAATTTCTGAAGTCTGAGCATAAGATGCTCACTGTGAGTTTCCAGGATAAATCTGTTGTTATATGGAGGTTTAATACTTTCTGCAAATACAGAACCTAGTTCAGCCTGGAGTCTAGGATGTAGATGAATTTCTGGCTGTTCAATGGCAACCAACGCATCCGATAGACCATAACAAGATACTAGAATGGGAATAACTTGACTAATGCCAATGCCTACGTCCCGGTGACTGACTGCTGTTTTAGTTCTCTTGTCAATCAGGACTAAATCTGAAATGCGATCGCTTTCTGAAGTAATTTCCTGTACCCAGGTTTCTGATAAGCTATCAGTGTCAGTGAGCATGGAAACCAGTTGTTCAACTTCGGGGAGAACACTATCAGAATTCAGGTCAATACCCGCAGCTTCAAAATCACCTCTTAGCCTTTCAATCTCTTCTTGAATATCACTCCCAAATCCAGCAGCATGAACAATCAGCTTAGTGGTTAAATCGTGTAAACTTTTGGCAATTCGGGGGTAAAGTTCAGCAGCAAGTTGAGAATCTGGCAAAAGACTACGCACTACTAGCTCATAAGGGGACTTCATCCTGTTACTATCTCCCAGCCAAGCATTCACCTTTTGGCGAACTTCAGCGTTGTTTAGGAGGATGTCCCAAGCATAACCACCGCCAGCATACCAATTAGCATCTTGCTGCTGAGAAAACGCAAAATGCCGGGGTGGATAGGTGCGAAATGGCCCTAAATATCTTAGTTTTCCAATATCTCGTTCTACAGTCTCAGTAATTGCTCCAATCAATTCGCTGAGTCTGTAAGGTAGAATCAGACGCAGAGTGTCAGCTAAATCCTCTTGTTGTCCTGGCTTAGGATTAAGTTTGGGAATTAAGGTGTCCCCGTCATCTCCAACTTGAATTTTTGTTGGTAGTAAGCGAGAAACTGGTGCTGTAATCTCTGGGACAAGTTCATCGATCGCTTTCTCAATTTCCTCCCGATCCTCTGGAGTTACTTTCAGGGTAAATGTATTCACCTCTAAAATTGCTTGAATCAAGTTGCTGAGAATTGGGTGTTGGTAATCGAGGCGATCTAACTGAAGCTTTCCTTGAGGACGAGAACTCATGCTTAAAACTTGTCTTTCATCCGCTTCAATAAAGAAAGACCGTACTCTTACCCTTCCTTTTCCTAAACGAGTACCAATCCCAACACCCACAGTCAGCTTTTTGATTGGTTGTAAAAGGTCAACTAAACCCTGATCTAGTGTACTTAGCTGTTTAGGGTCAATATCTACTGACCACTCTACCTGACTACGGCGATCGCGTTTATGAACATATTGCCCAAAACCTCCCAAATCAACAGAATCACCCCCGGCTTCTGTGCGGTGTATGTCCAATTCTCCATTTTTAATAGCGTGATGTGCTAACAAAAGGCTGTGAATGATGCTGGATTTTCCTGAACTGTTAGCTCCAAAAATCAACGTTAGGGGACGAAGCGGGATGTATTGTTGATCAGCGAAAGCTTTGAAGTTACCGACTCGTAGAGCAGTTAAGGCGTTGGATGTTAATAATTTTCTTTTTGGTAATTTTGTGGTGAAAGAATTAGCAACCAGTTCTAGACGGGCGTGAGTTACTGTCTTGAGAGACACAGGGCTATTGACTTGTAGGGAAACATCATTTTCTAGTGATGCTATAGCTAAACCTAAAGACATCGTTTTAGTTCCACCCGTGTAGTCTGCGTAAAGGTTAGTATCTGGTTGTAACTGTTTTAACCTAATAATGCTTGCTACTGCCACTTCATAGCATTCAGTTAAGTCATCTGGGTTTTGAATAATCTTTAGATCGCGCTCTGGCTGAAAGCGATCGCCTAACTGCACTAGCTTAGGAATGTTTGGGTATCTTTTAACACTATTTCCGTGAATAATTTCACAAGGAAGCCCTTCGCCTATAATTTGGGATTGGAAGTTTTCGCTACATAAAAATACAACCTGATCCGGTTGTATATGCTGAATTGCTTTAACAATAGGTGCGGGAGATTTTCCAACTGTTACTAAAAGAATTTTTTTAGGCATATAAATATTAATGAGCCAGTATTATCACAATAGGGAAAGCTGCTGAGAGTCTTTGTTATCCGTCAAATTGAGGGCTTTTGCTTGTTCTTCCATTTCTGTAAGTAGTTCTTTCATGTGTGCTTCTCGCCATTTTGCTGTGAGTTCTCCAGAAAAAGCACGTTGAAGCAATATTTCAAAAAGACTATTAACTAAGTTACCTGAATTAGTTTGTTTTGATTTCAGTGTATTAATATTAGACAATTTATCAATAAACTCTTGTTGCAGCTTAAGGGGCGGAAGAGGTAGGAGAATCGAGCCAAATTCTTTAGTATTTATATTAAACTGAATTGCTGATTGTCTTGTCAGTCTTAAAAATTCTTGTCTACCACTCGGAACTGTAAGAAAACTTTGGATAAATTCTGGATAGACAAGTTCACGATTAAATCTAACACGCATCAGATGTGAATCAAATGCCCATTTCTCCTTACCAGGATAAGCAACAATACATTTACCAAGAAGATGTGCTGAACCAATAGCTCTGGCTAGTAATAGATCACCATCACGAACTTCATGCCGATTTACTGCTTCTGGAGGTAAATCGACATATTTACGATCTTCTAAATTTAATTGTCCGTTTTGGATATTTGTAACCCGTAAGTCTAACCAATTTCCCTGTGTTGAGTTTGGCGGAATCATCGAGCCATAATTAGGTGATATTGCATAGAGACAGTCCATTCTTACAACATCCCACCCCATCGGATTTGTTGCCGGATCGCCAAACATTTTAATGAATAGCGCAGGCAAAATGCGATCGCCTTTTGCATCAGCCTCAGCCCGCATTCTCCGCAGTGCATCAGCTTGATCTAAAATCTTGACTATGCGACTTTGTTCAGAGACAGGAGGGAGTGGAATATTTATAGATTCAAGAGTAGAACGGTTAATAGATTGAAATGTGCTTCCTTGACCTTGACGAGATATAGAAGGCTCAATGTACTTGAATAAAAAGTACAGATATTTTTGAACAGCTAGTTTTTTATTAGCTCGAATAGCACACAGTCCACGACCTATACAGCAAAGTTGATCAGCCATATTAGTAGGCCCAACTGGCGCTCTTACAGACATCAAAATGTCACCACTTTCAGCAATTCTTGTTGGTTCACTACACCATTTAACAGGGGTAGGGTGCATATCACCAAACTCAGCTTTGCCTTGAAATAATGGAATTCCTTTCCCATCTTCGTTGTAAGAATTGCCAGGAGGTGATTGCCCCATATTAATAACGGCAATATCAGATAGTTTGACTTCAAGCCACTTCATGAAACTGCCTCCACATCACGAAGCAGCTTTTCTAACCCAGATGCAATACCCTTCTCAATTTCTAAAACTTCTCGAATCAACTCAACCGGATCATCATCAGAAACAGCCTCAGTTACCTGTGGCTTATAACGCCCAGCAGCTAAATTGTAATCATTTTCGGCAATAGTCTCCAAAGATGCCCACCAGCATCGGGGTTCATCACTTCCTGGCTTCAGCAACTCCCCCTTCTCAAAACCTGGAGGTTGCACAAAACCCGACTCCCGATAAACCTTCCACTGTTTTAATAAATTGGGAATATCGTTAAGTTCTGGCGTTTCCGGTCTACCCCCGCCGGAAATCTTATCAGGATCGTAACCATCATTTTTAACTTCATAAAACCAAACTTGATTCACCTGACGCACCGCAGATTCCATTGGGTTGCGAACTACCAGCACCGCAGTCTTCACCCCCGTATATGGCTTAAACACCCCCGCAGGTAAAGAAACCACTGCCAATAAATCAAATTCTGTCACCAGTTTTTTACGCAAATCCACATGAGCGCCAGTAGAACCAAATAGTAACCCTTCTGGTACAATCACCGCACACATTCCACCCGCTACCAAAGACTTCATGATTGCAGCCAAAAACAGCAATTCACTTTTTTTGGAATTTGTCGGTAAATCTGCACGGATAGAATCTTTGGGTAACGTTCCCGCAAAAGGGGGATTATCAAACATTACCTTATAGCGACGGCGCAAATCATCTTCTGTCAGTCCCCCCATATCTGACAAGACATTTGCTACTTTCAGCTTGGCGTTGCGAATTCCATGCAGCACCAAATTCATCATCGAAATTCGCATCATCTGGCGGGAGACATCAAAGCCATAAATAGACTCTTCCAACAGTTTCCAGTCAGGTAATCTATCCCCATTTCCTTTGCGATAAGTCTGGAGATTGGGGATTTGCTGTTTTGCTTGGGCCAAAGTCAGTCCCCGTTTTTCCAGCCAATCCTCACCGTAAATCGGCACTTCTATGGGATTTTCGCTGTACTTAGCCAAAATATACTCAATACTATCAATCAAAAATCCTGCTGTTCCACAAGCCAAATCACAGATAGTATCCCCTAAATCAGGGTCAACCATCTCCACCATAAATGCCCGTATCTGTCGGGGAGTACGGAATTGACCATTAAGCGCAGATTGACCTAAATGGGTTAACAGGTACTCAAAAATATCACCTTTGACATCCTGACCCATTTTGAGGAAATCCAAGGTATCCAGTTCATCAACTACCAACTTGAGAACATTCGGGTCATTAATTTCTAAAACCGCATCCCGGAAATACTCTGCCACTTTTGGCTCATCTTTCAGCAAAGAATTCGCCATGTAGGGGAAAACTTCATCCCGCAGAAAGTCTCGTAGTTCAGTACCACTCTTGAAACGCCATTTTGACCAGCGATAACGTTCTGCCTGCTGGGGAAATAGTAATTTAGCATTACCATTATTACCCATGAGGCGATCGCGTAACTCCCGATTTGCTTCCTCTTCATCCAACAGCTTCAGGTATATCAGGTAAGAAATCTGCTCAATGTAGGTGACAGGATTTGTTACCCCACCAGCCCACAAGGTATCAGTAATATGCTTGAGTTTGCGCCGAATTTCTGAATCCATATTTTTCTCTTAACCCTCTGTACCTGTAGCATCCACCGCGAACACAGAGCGGTTTAATTCATCAAAAATATCCCGCAATCCCTGCTCACCAAACAGTTCTATACCTAAACCAGCAGCATTGAGAACTGAGAGGGGTGGCAAGAATAAATCATCTATGGTTAGCAGACCTTTGGCAATACCCCGATTTTTCAACAAAGAAAGATACTGAGCTTGGGCTGGTGCGAAAGAGTGAGAAACCAACCAAGCTCTAAAGTTTTCTTCTAGTAATTCTTCCTGGCTTTTAAGCTTTAATATTCCCAATGCTGCCCGAATAAAATCAATCAAGCTGCCATTATAATTGCGGTAAGCTCGCCGCAAGTTTTCTTCATTAAAGTAGTATCGCGGTGTATTCAAACGTCGCACCAGTTCCGTTTCTTCGCTTTCCGTCAACAACTCTCCATCCCGGATTTTCTGGAGTGTTGGATCATTATTAACAGCAGATTGAATAGTTTGCTCCCAGTTAGTGACATAATCACGCTTATCAACCCGCTCCCCTTCTGTACCTACCTCTACATAACTGACATATTGCTGCCATCTATCCCTCAGCCCTAATTCAATTAATTCTGAACGAGGACGGGATTGTTGCTGGTTGCTTCTAATTGATACATGACCTCGACCAGTTTCAGCATAAATATCAGTATCGCTATCATTAAAATATTCGTGATTTCTGAAAAAATCATAAATAACAAACTTGCGTTTATCAATATGTGGCGCAGTTCTTGTCCCCCGTCCACGAATTTGCTGATAAAGAATTGGACTCCGCACTGTGCGACACATAACTAAATGCAAAACTTCCCGGCAATCAAAGCCAGTATTGAGCATATCAACACTAACTGCAACTTGTGGATAATCCTCATATTTGAACTGGCGAATTAAATCATCAGCATTAGTGACATCACTTGTAATTACTTCAGCGTAATGCCCCTTACATTCTGGATGTAATTCGTTAAGATATCTGGTCAACCGTGCCGCATGATTTTTTGTCAAAGCAAATACTATCGACTTACCAGGCCCAATCTTTTGTCCTGGTGCTAATTCTTGATAATTTTCCCAAGCCAGCCTATCAAATTCCTGCATCATGAGGCGGTTACTCGCCTCATTAGTCCACTTGCGTTCAAAGGCTGCTGGGTCATAATAAACCTCATCAACTTCAGCACCTTCAGCAATAATTTCAGTTATGCCAGTAGCGAACCGATAGGGAACAAGATACTTTTGCTCAAATGCTGTTTGAATAGAGTAAGTAAAATCTGGCTGCTCATTCCGACAGTTGTAGAAATCAAAAGTATTACGTTCAATGTAAGCTGCTGGCGTAGCACTTAAACCAATATGGAACGCATCAAAGTGAGTAAGTGCCGTCTGCCAAATACCATAAATCGAACGGTGACATTCATCAGCCACAACAACATCAAAATATCCGCTAGTAAACTCCCGATAACGGCTAATCATTGTTTGGAGTAAGCAAACTGTAATTTGCTGCTCTTGCCGGATCACACTCGGTTTGAACCAGTAGCTACCATACTGATTTAAAACATCTTGAACTGCTTCTAATGCCTGTTTTGCTAATTGTTCCCTATCCACTAAAAACAGTATTTTTTCGGCATATCCCGATTGAATTAGGCGTTTTAATTGCAGACAAATTAAATCAGTTTTACCTGTTCCAGTTGGTAGTTCGAGTAAAAATCGCCGTTTGCCCAATTCAACCGCATGGTCAATAGCTTGCATAGTTTCCTTTTGATAGGGACGAACTAAGCGAATTTCTCCCTGTCGAGTGTAATACTCAGGAATTTCAATAGTAGCTAAGGGTTGACGGGTTGAGCGCATTTCAAGCAATCGCTCTAAATCTCGCCGTGAGAAAAATGAATTGACAATCCGGGCATCATCGTTTTGATAGTCCCAGAAATAAATCAGTTCGCCGTTACTGAGAAAAATAAATGGTGCTTGAAGTTGCTGGGCGTAGGGAAGTGCTTGGTTCTTAGCAACATAAGGCTCAATAGCACGCTTCTTAGCTTCAATCACAGCCAAGGGACGACCTCTTTGGTCAAGCAGTAGATAATCGGCTCTACCTCTCCTTCCATCTGCCATTTGAGCCGAAACCTCAGTCATTACCTGAGATTTATCAGCCGGGTTCCATCCAGCTTGGCGGAGAAGGTCATCAATATTAATACGTGCGTCTGTTTCTTTGCTAAAGTCGCTCATCAAATCACTCCTGTCTTACCAAAGTTAGCACTAAGCCCTCAGCGTCAGTGCTTTTTCCGCTTTATCCCAGAAGTTTTAACTTTTTCCCAACTTCAGCGCCAACTTTTGATAGATTTCGTCTAACCACACCGGAATTACAGGCTTACCTGCATCCAAAGATGCGATCGCCTTTTTTCTGTCAAACTCCACAAGCTCAAGCGATCGCTCCTGTGCTTGGGACAACAACATAAACCGCTTACCTTTACCTGAAGTAAATAACTCCGGCTCTTGGTCTTTCAGCTTTTTGAGCGTGGTGCTGGCTATGTCAAAACTTAAACCCACAGATAGCCAATATGACATTGCAGCCAGTTCCAGCAAATTAGATTTTGAGTAATAAATACTACGTCCTGTCCCAGTATCACTGATTACAGGAACAATCACCCCCCTCTCTCGCCAATACTGTAGCTGACGAAGGGTGCAGCCTGTGATTTCAGCAGCTTCCTTGCTTGTAAAAAATGTCTCCTGCATACAATTTATTTTACAGAAGACTTGTCTAATACAAATATGTTAGTATTAGACAATATTGTTTTAAAGCGATGAGCCAAATCACTATTCAGTGTCGTCTTGTAGCCTCAGAATCATCACGCCACCAACTATGGAAGTTGATGGCAGAGCTAAATACGCCACTGATTAATGAACTATTGCATCGGGTAAATCAACATCCAGAGTTTGAAACTTGGCGACAAAAGGGCAAACACCCCACTGGTGTTGTCAAAGAACTCTGCGAACCTTTGAAAACTGACCCTCACTTTATTGGTCAGCCTGGACGGTTTTATACGAGTGCGATCGCATTGGTGAACTACATATATAAATCATGGTTTGCCTTGATGAAGCGATCGCAGTTCCAACTAGAAGGTAAAAATCGCTGGTTGGAAATGCTCAACAGTGATGTTGAATTGGTAGAAAGTAGTGGTGTCAGCTTAGATAGTCTTCGCACTAAAGCTGCTGAAATTTTGGTTCAATTTGCTCCTCTCAATACTGCTGAAACTGAATCAACGAATGGGAAAAAAGCTAAAAAGCGCAAAAAATCTCAAAATTCAGATAGCAAGAGTTTATCAAAGAACTTATTTGAGTCCTATTCCAAGACAGAAGATAACTTGACTCGTTGTGCTATCAGCTATTTACTCAAAAATGGTTGTAAAATCAACGAGAAAGAGGAAGACGCTAAAAAATTTGCTCAACGCCGTCGTAAACTTGAAATTCAGATTGAACGCATCAGAGAACAGCTAGAAACAAGAATTCCTAAAGGTCGAGATTTAACCGCTACCAAATGGTTAGAAACTATTGTCGTTGCTACTCATAACGTTCCAACAAATGAGTCCGAGGCAAAATCTTGGCAAGACAGCCTTTTAAGGCAATCCAGCAAAGTACCTTTCCCAGTAGCTTACGAAAGCAACGAAGACATGACTTGGTTTAAAAACCAGTTTGGGCGCATCTGTGTAAAATTCAACGGTTTAAGTGAGCATAGCTTTCAAGTCTATTGTGACTCTCGCCAACTCCACTGGTTTAAACGTTTCCTAGAAGATCAACAAATTAAGAAAAATAGCAAAAATCAACACTCCACTAGCCTATTCACCCTCCGTAGTGGGCGTATTGCTTGGCAAGAAGAGGAAGGCAAAGGCGATCCTTGGAATGTTAATCGCTTAACCCTCTACTGTTCTGTGGATACACGCCTATGGACGACTGAAGGAACCAATCAAGTAAGGGAAGAGAAAGCTGAAGAAATCGCTAAAATTATCACTAATACAAAAGCCAAAGGCGACCTTAATGAAAAACAGCAAGCCCACATAAAACGGAAAAACTCCACCTTAGACAGAATTAATAACCCTTTTCCTCGCCCCACGAAACCTTTATATAAAGGACAATCTCATATTCTTGTTGGTATTAGCCTCGGCTTAGAAAAGCCTGCAACGCTAGCGGTAGTAGACGGCACTACGGGTCAAGTAATTACCTATCGCAGCATCAAACAACTACTGGGTGATAATTACAAACTGGTAAATCGACAGCGACAGCAAAAGCATTCCTTATCCCACCAACGCCAAATAGCTCAAACGCTTGCTGCACCAAATCAGTTTGGAGAATCGGAGTTAGGGGAATATATTGACAGATTACTAGCGAAAGAGATTATTGCGATCGCCCAAACATACTCTGCTGGAAGTATTGTTCTACCTAACTTGGACAATATGCGAGAGCAAGTTCAGAGTGAGATTCAAGCCAAAGCTGAACAAAAATCAGACTTAATAGAAGTTCAACAAAAGTATGCTAAACAGTACCGAGTTAGCGTCCATCAGTGGAGTTACGGCAGATTGATGGCAAATATTCACTCGTCAGCTGCTAAAGCTGGAATTGTGATAGAGGAGTCAAAACAGCCAATTCGAGGTAGTCCACAAGAGAAAGCGAGAGAATTAGCGATCGCAGCTTACTATTCCCGCAAAATAAACTGATTGACAAAACACCGAACCTTGACAATAAAATAAGAAAATTCAACAGCGCCGCAGCTCATGCTTGTTATAAACCTCTGTGCTGTGTAAATTTGGGTTAGTTTGACTGCTGTTAAACAGTCTTGCTTTCTGACCCTGGTAGCTGCCCACCTTGATGCTGCTGTCCCTTGCGGACAGGAATAAGGTGCGCCCCCAGTAATAGAGGTGCGGGTTTACCGCAGTGGTGGCTACCGAATCACCTCCGACCAAGGAGGAACCCACCTTAATTATTTTTTGGCATGGTAAAGCGGGGGCGATTTCCCTGAGACTCCTGCCAAAACTTTAAATCGCTTGTTTAATAAGGTTTATAGCCTTTAAGGTGTCAGTTGATTTACTTTTTTAAGTGTTAACTGACAGGCGATTTTGGGAGACGTGACAAAAATGCCTTCATAACTATTGGTAAATCAAGGGTTTGAAGCGCAGAGTTTCAACACCCCTCCCAGCTAGAGGCGGGTTGAAAGACGGGCCATTAGCTCCCAACTCCCATTGGTTGACTGCGGTTTCAACACCCCTCCCAGCTAGAGGCGGGTTGAAAGATGCGAAAGCCGGCGGAGAAAAGTTGCGCGACTATCTTAGTTTCAACACCCCTCCCAGCTAGAGGCGGGTTGAAAGATGCCAAGATCCACTTTCTCTATAAGTATGGGTTCGAGTTTCAACACCCCTCCCAGCTAGAGGCGGATTGAAAGGAGTGACACACAAAAAACAGAAGCAATCAGAAGTATTTCAACACCCTTCTCAGTTAAAGATGGTTTAAAAGCAGGAAAAATGAGACTTTGCACGATAATACTTTTTTGCGTTTCAAAAGCATTCCTAGCTAGAAAAGGGCTGAAAGAAAACTTTGAAAATTGACAATTTTTTTGGGGAGAGTTTTACAAACTTATCTTAAAAATAGGTGGGTTATAGGTGGGTTGAAAGATTGGTAAAAGTCATGGAATTCTTGGACTAATGAGACAAAAACTTGTCAACTTAGTATTTGCGCCGATATCCTTAGTTAATAATCATGGATTGTTAAACTGGTATTGTGATCATAGCAGTTCATTTTTGATATGCCTTATCCAGATTGTTTAATGGACACTAATTTGTCAATGCGGACATTTATCTGTCAATATGGACATTAATCTGTCAACGCAGACAAATAATTTGGCAAACGACAACAGAAGCCCTGTCCG
This sequence comes from Nostoc sp. KVJ3, assembly GCF_026127265.1. Taxonomy (GTDB): domain Bacteria; phylum Cyanobacteriota; class Cyanobacteriia; order Cyanobacteriales; family Nostocaceae; genus Nostoc. The sequence continues at coordinate 1,739,047 of NZ_WWFG01000001.1, read as the reverse complement.
TCTTACGGCGGGGTAGTTCACAATTAAATTCCATGACTTTTACCAATTACCCAATTACGCCGGAAAAACCTGGCTAAAGCTGATTCTTCTAAAGATAGATAAATTGGTCGTCCGTGGGGACAGGTGCGAGGGTTGCGAGTTCGTTGCCAATTATCTAAAAGTGTCTGCATTTCTTGTTGATTCATAGGTGTACCATTACGAATTGCGCTGCGACAAGCGACAGCTACTTGGGCTGTTTGTAAATCGCCTCCCAAACTAAGTTCTAAAATTGCTTCTGCACAGTCGTCTCGCTGTTGCAAAGGTGTGGGTATGTTTCGGACAGCCCAAAGTTGTTCGCCAAAGGGTTCTATTTCTAAACCGATACGTTGAAGTTGCGATACTTGTGCTGGTGACAATTGATAAAGAATGATTGGCGGTTCGACGGGAACAAGTTGCCAATCATCGCATAATTTTTCATACAAAACTCGCTCATGGGCAATATGCTGCTCCACTAACCACATACCAGCTGAATGTTCCGCCACAATATAGGTGTTGCTAACTTGAGCGACAGCTTTTAAGGAGTTAGGAGAGACGCGATTAATCCCGTCTGTACAAGGGTTGGGATTTTGAGGATTAAAATTGTAGCCGCCTTTGCCTTCTGCTGCTTTGAGTAATTTACTAACTCGTGTTGTGTGAACAGCTTCTTTGAGATTGCTAGAAGAAATGCTGAGTGCTTGGTTAATTGCTTGGGTAATTTGCTCTTGCCAATAAATGATTTCGTTGAGGTAAATTTCTGTTTTGGCTGGATTGCGATTCCAGTTAATTTGATCGGGTGCAATGGCAAGATGTAAGAAACAAATTGGATAGCGATCGCGTGGTAATGTTCTGTGAAATGCTGATAATATTGTTTGCTCTAGTTCCGGTGTCTTAACCATTCGTCCGTTAATAGCTACACGTACCCAATCTGGACGATGACGATGAGTGCGATCGGGTAATCCTACCACTAAAGTGAGTGTTGAGTGGGGAGAGACGCGATTAATCGCCTCTGTACAAGAGTTAGGGGAGTTGGGTATTTCTAGTTTCACCTCTTGCAAATCACCTTGTCGTACCTGGGGTAAAATCTGCGGTAGCAGTTGCCCAGTTGTAGCAGCCGGAGAGATGGTGAACCATTGACGGTCATTTTGCCAAATCTGCCAGGTGAGGTGGGGATGACACAAGGCGATTTGTTGAATTGTGGCTTGCACGGCTTTCATTTGCTGGGCAACTGTGGGTAATCCCTGACGACGAGATGAGCAATTACCGAACAGATTGGAAACTGTCACCACTGTACCAGGTGCGATCGCAGTTACTTCAACTTGCATAACTTCCCCAGCATTGCCATAGCTAATTCGCCATCCTAATTTTCCACCCACAGGACGACTCAAAATTTCCAAATCTGCCAGAGTTGTTAAGCTGTGTAACGCCTCACCACGAAACCCCAAACTGTTAATTTTCCATAAATCGGCACTGGAGTGAATTTTACTGGTACTGTGGGCTGTGGCTGCTTGTTGCAAGTCATCTAGGTTCATTCCACAGCCATTATCTGCCACACGAATTCGCCATTGCTGCGGCCATAGAGAAACCACAATTCGCGTTGCACCTGCGTCTAGGGAATTTTCTACCAATTCCCGCACCACAGAAGCTAAGGAGTCGATTACCTCCCCAGCTGTAATAAGATATACGACTTCTGTTGGTAGAGCTTGAATAGTAGATGCCATAAATTATAGTTTATAGCTTCTGGGGGTAAGGGAAGTGGGAAAAATGGGGATTCTTTTATAGTTGCAAATTATTAACTTATTAGACTGAAAACTCAATTAAAAGGCGATTTTTGATAAATTGCTTGTGAGGTTATAAGCGGGAAAAGCTTATGAGTAATAATTCAGTTGCTGATGTCCATGATTTAAAGACCCGTTTGCAATGGGGTCAACCAGGTTTTACAATTGTTGATGTGCGCGATCGCCACACCTACAATCACGGTCGGATCAGTGGAGCAATACCAATCCCATTGGACGATTTGGCATCTAAAGCCAAATCTGCCCTACATAAAGAACGCCATATCTATATTTATGGCGACACTGACGAACATACAACCCAGGCTGCACAAATTTTGAGAGGAGCAGGGTTTGTTGAAGTAGCGGAAATCAAAGGTGGCCTTACAGCTTGGATTTCAGCCGGTGGTGCTACAGAAGGTGTTGGGGCTTAAAGCTAACCCAGCCATACCAATCTAAGTCTATTTATTTCATCATTGCTGGTTTTTTGTACTGCACATTAGACTTCTAGCAAAAATCCAATCAGCGAAAAATGAACCATAAATAAACACTAATGAATTATCTGCGTGTATCTGTGGTTTAATCTCTAAGACCTTGATTTTTGCCAGATATCGATTGTGCATTACAGCTTTCTCTACACAATCATATAAAAACACTGATTGCAACATTAATTAACATTAAATCATCTGACTTTCTCTCAACGAAACAGTGCTGAGTAACTCGGCTTAGAGTAAAAAAGTAATAATTGCACGGGCTAAACGCCCCGCTACCGCTAACAGCATAGAAAGTCTGAGAGCAACTGCTTAAAAGTCATGGAAAAAGAAATAAATATTTATTTCGAGATGCGTAGCATATATTTAATACGTCCAAGATCAATCCCCTAGATTTATCTATGGGGTTACTCAGCACTCAGCACTCCTGAACTCTAGCGCAGCACAGCATAAATAAACTACCTTTTCCAAATCAACAGAATCCTTGCCGTATAGGAATTACGAATTACTATTTGGTCATTAATTACTATCCTTGATAGCCAAAACTTTCGGTAGTTCAGGCTTGAGCAAACCGTTTAACAAGGATGCGGGACGTTCACTGTAAGGCCAAGCAAAAGCATGACGGAAAGCAGCATCCTGACAAGCTTGTAGTTGTTCAAAACTAATAATGTTGTACGTCAAGAGATTTTCATACTCAAAGGGTAGACGCACATTGTGCAACCCAGCATTATCAGTACAAATAGCGATATCCACCCCAGCATCAAAACAACGGTCAAAAACTAATTTGAGTTGACGTATATCCTGCAAAGTACCTGTTTTCAGGTAAGTTGTGGGGCAAACCTCCAAACATTGTCCGCGTTTAGCCACATCATCAAGTAGTTCTGGATACAGTAGGGGAATTTGGATACCGTGACCGATTCGCATGAGATATGGTAGAAGTTCTGGGTAACACCCGGCGGTGGTTTCATATAGATGTCCGGTGGTGTTAACGCCTAGCGATCGCGCATAATCATATAAGCTAACCCATTCTTCTAAGCGATCGGCATAATAGCTATCACCCCCTGCTACATCTACTGCACAGACATACTGCTTATTTTGCGCCGCCAAATCAACAATCGCCTTGTTCACCTGATATGGTAGACGCGTGTGCATACAGAGAATTTGACTAGTTACAATGGGATATTCTGGCTGCTGGCTGGCAAGTCCTACTACTTGCACGATTTCTGCCATCTTGTCAATTCTCTCTGATTGACTTAGATGTTCAGGTGTCCGTAAATAGGGAGTGTAACGTAGTTCCAAATAAGCCAAATTTTCAAAAATGTAAGCACCCCGCACCAAGCGATAGATAAAGTAAGGCAAAGTTTCCACAGTTTGCACACTTTCTACTAAGGTGTGTAATTCTAGATACTCATCTAGGGTATTGCGTGGGCGGGTATAAAAATCTTCAAATTCTGAATAGTCAGCAAAGCGGGAAATCAACTCCGATGAATGTCGCTCGAAATATCGCCATAAAACTCGCGGTACAACGGAACCGCCCAGATGCCTATGTAATTCAGCATATAAAGCCATAGTGGTACTTTTAGGTAAAAATTTCAATAATTGTAACAAAAACATAGAAATAAAAAATCTATACTCATAAATATTGAGAGCAAAGATATTTCCTGTCTTCTTGAGAGAGTTTAAACCTTTTGTCTGATGGTAGCTTGATTTCTACTGTGATGTGTGATGTAGCAGACGCTGCACAAAGGTCGCAATTTTATCCTTGTTTTCTAAAAATCCCGCATTTAATGGAGTTTTGAGGATAAATAAACTTGACATTATCAAGATGAAATTTGATAATATTCAATACCATCGGTTTTTGTGTTATACTGAAATAAATATTTAAATTGTTGAGCAAGTGAAATGTAGCAATATATTTTACTTTAGCAAAACAAAATCTTGGGCGAGGTTGATACTAATTGAAAATTCAAGCGTTGGATGTCAAAGCTGGCGATCGCATTATTGCTTACTGCAACAATAAAATGCAAACCTGCAAGGTAAAGCGCATATTAGATCCCGGTCAAGCTAATATCACACTATCAGTATTCACCTCTGAAAATTATCGCGGTTGCTCAGTCTCGTCTATAGTTCGCTTCCAGTCTAATGCTTTAGTTGATTTGGTAAGTTAAAAATCAAAGAAACATTCAATCTCAAAAATATCTCTAGCTATTGTCCAGCCTCAAGCTGGATTTAATTTTTATTATAAGGTCAAGGTGTGATACCTGTGGCGGGCTACGCCTACGCACATACAAAGAGAATATTGGTGGATAACTATATTATCTCAGAGACTTTAGCCGATATTTCTGGAACTGTTACCCCGTCAGATATTATTCACAAGTCAAACAAAATGGCTGTATCAGGATAAATTTGTCAGTACTTCTCGCTTTTTTCCCCTTTTTGTTAGAATATCAAGACTATTTAGCACAGCGATCGCTACATTAGAAGATATATATAAATAAAAATCATTATTGATTTTTATTAGTTCGCAGTTCACACAAAACCATGAGTGCAAGTACCATTATTTCCGATAATCCCTTACTCCAAGGCGTTGGCTTACCTCCCTTTGCAGAGATTAAACCAGAACGAGTTGTACCAGCCTTCAATCAGTTGTTGGCAGAACTTGAACACCAGCTTACCAGCTTAGAGGCTAGTGTACAGCCTACTTGGAGTGGTTTAGTAGAACCCTTAGAAAAGCTGACAGAACGGCTGACTTGGAGTTGGGGGGTGGTGAATCATTTAATGGGTGTTAAAAATAGCCCAGAACTGCGCGAAGCTCATGAAATCGTACAGCCATTAGTCGTACAATTTATCAATAAGCTCGGTCAAAGCCAACCCATATACAATGCTTTTAAAGCACTCCGTACCAGTGAGAATTGGGCAACTTTAGAATTAGCCCAACAGCGCATTGTAGAAGCGGCCATTCGGGATGCAGAACTTTCTGGTGTTGGCTTAGAAGGAGAGGTAAGAGAACGTTTCAACGCCATACAAATGGAGTTAGCAGAACTTTCTACCAAATTTTCTAACCATGTACTTGATGCGACTAAAGCCTTCAGCTTAACCCTAACAACACAAACAGAAATTGACGGTTTACCACCAAGCTTAGTGAGTCTAGCAGCCCAAGTTGCTCGTGCAGCCGGCGAAAGCAACGCCACGCCAGAAAATGGCCCCTGGCGGATTACTTTAGACTTCCCCAGCTATGGCCCTTTCATGCAGCACAGCACCCGTCGAGATTTGCGTGAAAAGCTCTATAAAGCTCATATCACCCGCGCTTCTATGGGTGATTTGAATAATAATCCCTTAATTGAGCGCATTTTGAAGTTGCGCCAAGAACTCGCAGATATACTAGGCTTTAAAAGTTTTGCCCAATTGAGCCTCGCTAGTAAAATGGCTCCCAACGTTGAAGCAGTCAACGCCCTGTTAGAAGAACTACGCCACGCTAGTTATGATGCTGCTGTCAAAGACTTGCTAGAACTCAAAGCTTTTGCAGCAGCACAGGGAGCGGCAGAAGCTGAAGATTTAAAACACTGGGATATTAGCTTTTGGGCAGAACGCCAACGAGAAGCAAAATTTGCCTTTACTGCTGAAGAATTGCGTCCCTACTTTCCCCTTCCCCAAGTTTTAGACGGCTTATTTGGACTAGTCAAGCGGCTATTTGGTGTTACTGTCACTCCTGCCGATGGTCAAGCCCCAGTATGGCATGAGGATGTCCGTTATTTCCAAATTGCTGACGAAACTGGTTCTCCCATAGCCTACTTTTACTTAGACCCATACAGCCGTCCAGCAGAAAAACGCGGTGGTGCTTGGATGGATGTGTGCATTAATCGAGCCAAAATTACTGAAAATGGTGTCACTGCCATCCGTTTACCAGTAGCTTATTTGGTGTGTAATCAAAGTCCTCCCGTAGACGGTAAACCTAGTTTAATGACCTTCTATGAAGTAGAGACTCTATTCCACGAGTTTGGTCATGGATTGCAACATCTGCTTACTAAGGTTGACTATCCTGGAGCCGCAGGTATCAATAATGTTGAATGGGATGCAGTGGAACTACCTAGTCAGTTTATGGAAAACTGGTGCTACGAGCGACCCACTTTGTTTGGGATGGCGAAACATTACGAAACTGGTGAAGCCTTACCGGAGCATTATTATCAAAAGCTGTTAGCGGCGCGTAATTATATGAGTGGTACTGCTATGTTGCGGCAGATTCACCTGAGCAGTCTTGATTTAGAACTA